>JAFGXX010000117.1 GCA_016936435.1 Bacteroidales bacterium | reverse complement strand
GGCCAGTGCATAATTTTAAACAGTATCCCGAAAAAAAGGATTGATGTTGTAAGCAGGCCAAGTATATAGATCTTCTGTTTCATGATTTTGTCATTTATTAATTTATTCAGCTTTTGAGATCAGGACCAGAGTTTCGGCTTCCAGGGCCATTATGCTGTTTTTCAGCACCTCCAGCATGTGAAGGCCTGTCATCATGGTAATTCTTTCGTCCCTGCCAGTTCCCGAAGGCAGAAACTCCGCCAGGGCTGTCAGCATTCCGGGGTTTTGATCCACAAGCACCGAATCAAGCGTGGTCATATAGCTTCTGTAATCAGATAATGCCTTTTCGAGCCCGGTCCGTGTCTCAGTACCCGGGGCAAGGTAAATGCTGAAAGGCTCCCATGAGAAAGGATCTCTTATAAGCCTGAAGTCTGTCAACGCAGCTGACTCTGTAAGTCTGACGGGGACAGCATCAGCAGCCGGCTGACCGTTTTTTCCTTCAGCCAGTTCGAGCATCTTCAGTTCAGCATTATTAATAGTCTTAACAAGATCTGTGGTTTTATTATGTAATTCCTCCATTACCCGGTATGACTCCGAATCCGCATTTTCCACGAGGCAGGCAGCGGCTTTCTCCTGAAGATAGCAATAAAGCTTTTGTTCTTTATCCATGTGTACATAATAACCTTCGGTAAAGGTTCTCTGAAGGCTTATGTTAAGAAGAGATGCCGGCATTAATAAAGCGATGGATCCGACTACCAGGTAAATGAACATTGAACTGACAGTGTTATCATTCTTCCATGTTATGAAGGTGTACCATGGAAAAACCACAATAAAAAGGATCAACATACCTGATACCTGGAATATAGTTGCAAGCGGCCAGTGCATGATCTTGAAGAACATTCCCGTAACTGTAAGGATTATGCCCAGTGCTCCGACAATATAAACAGGCCTTTTATTTTTCACTTCAGGATCCCTGAACCTGTCAACAGTAAGTGCAGGAATGAAGAACAAGACTGCACTTAGTACTGAAAGACTTAGTGCAATTGCTGCTCCCGGCCAGTGCATGACCTTGAAAAGTACTCCGGCAAAGAGAAAGAAAAAGGCAAGAAAGGCCGAGATGAAGAGAAACAATCTCTTCGGGCTGTGTGTTTCTTTCCAGAGCGCTCCCAGTGCCGATGGTAAGAAAAAAAGTGCCAGAGCGGCCACTCCTGTTACCAGTAGGACAGATGCAAAAGGCCATTGCATGATCTTGAAGAGTGCCGCAAAACCGAGTAAAACCGTACCGGCAATACCGGAAATTTTCATTGTGTTTTTCATTTTTCTGTATTTTGTGTCGACTGCATATAAAGTATCTTCCTGTATCTCCTTCAAACGCCTGCCCGACCCCATTTTATATTTCACTTTCCTGTAAGCTTCAGCAAAAGAGAATCCTTTCTGCATTTCACTTTCAACATCGCAGCAGATGTGATCTATAAGGTCAGCAGCAAGATGGGAGAATGTAATCTCTTCCCTTCTTACGTCACTGCTTATCTGTTCGATATTGCCAAATGAAAGCTCATGCATATTCGAGTCCGGGCTTAAGATTAATTATACTCTCAATTGATTCAATGAAATCCTTCATTTCCCTTACTTTTTCAGCTACAACCGTATAACCTTTTTTTGTCAGGCTGTAATAGATCCGGATACGATTATTGAAATTTTCTGCTTCGGTTACCAGCACACCCTCGCTTTCAAGCTTGTGAAGAACAGGATAGAGAGCCCCGTAGGTGAGTTTCATCTTCCCCCCGGTCAGTTCTTCTACCTTACGGGTAATATCGTAGCCATACATACGACCATTCTCCTCGAGCAGCTTGAGGACTATAGTCTTTAATGAGCCTTTGATAAGATCAGATGTTATCATTTTTTTATATTTAAATTACTTATATATTGCAAATATAAAATATTATTTTTTAATAATACAAGTTTTTTTGGATTTTTTTCCATCTTTCCCTGGACTGGGTCGTTGAAAAAGACCTTTATGAGCCTTTGTGATAAACCTAAAGCATTAAACCACAGAGCATCACAAAGGTTCCGGTAAATATCGGAAGCACAAAGTAACATAAAGGGTAAACAAGCTAAAGATTATTTCTTTGGCTCACTTTTATACGTAAACGGAGATGCCGCTTTTCGAAAAAGGAAAGAGTTTTGGTGCAGGATAAAATAAAAAAAAGCCGGGCTTATATGTCAGCGTTGAAGGTATCGCCCTGGTCAACGTCGCCGGTACGGTATCCTCTTGTGAACCATGCCTTACGCTGAGCCGCCGTGCCATGGGTGAAGGAGTCGGGATAAACACGGCCCTGGTATTTTTTCTGGAGGACATCGTCGCCGACTGATGCTGCTGCATTCATAGCCTCTTCAATGTCGCCCGTTTCGAGGTATCCCATCCCTTCCTCGTAATGTGCCCACACACCGGCAAGGAAATCTGCCTGCAGTTCAAGCCTTACGAGAAGCTGATTTGCCCTGGTCTCACTCAGCCGCGAACGTTGCGTGTTAACCTCTTCGAGTATCCCGAGAAGGTTCTGGACATGATGGCCTATCTCATGAGCTATAACATAGGCGATGGCAAAGTCGCCGTAAGCGCCGAATTTAGTTTTCAGGTCGTTGCAGAAGCTGAGGTCGATATATACTTTTTCATCACCGGGGCAGTAGAAAGGTCCGCTTGATGCCGTAGCATAACCGCAGGCCGACTGCACCTGCCCGCTGTAGAGGACAAGTGTGGGCATCCTGTATGTGGCACCGGCCTGAGCAAATAACTTTTGCCACACCGTTTCTGTATCCCTGAGGACCACTGAAACGAAATCTGCCAGTTCCTGTTCTTCAGCAGAAAAATCTGCCGTCCCTGCCTCAGTTGCTGTTACCGGCATTGTGTCCATTATTGCTGAAGGATCTCCGCCAAGCAACAACACCAGCAAAACGATGACGATAGTACCTATTCCGCCGCCGACAGCCATTTTGCCTGTTGACATACCACGTCGGTCTTCCACATTACCACTACCCTGTCTGCCCTGCCATTTCATATTTCATTCAATTAAGTTTATTAACAGCTTATGTAATACAAATCTAATTTTTCCAATCCGAATATCAACCATTTTAGTACTCAACTGTTATACTTTTGTGATGTCAGATAATAGTGTTATAACCAAAATATACCCTGTTACAGGTTTGTCGTGTGCTTCCTGTGCCGCGAAAGCGGAATCTGTTGTTAACAAGCTGAATGGAGTAAAAAATGCATCAGTAAATTTTGCCGGTGCTTCCCTTAAGGTTGAGTTCTTACCCGAAACACTTTCACCTTCTGAAATCAGAGCTTCTGTGCGCCGTGCAGGTTACGATATCCTTATTGATGAAACAGAAAGCACCGAACTGGTGGAGAAAGCAAGGAAAGAACATCTTAAAGGCACTCTTTTGAATATGGCAGGCGCTGCTGTATTAAGTATTCCTCTGGTAATTGTCGCCATGTTCTTCCCGGAGATCAGCCATGCACCGTTCATCATGATGGCTCTGGCCACTCCCGTGGTATTCTGGTTTGGCCGGCAGTTTTTTTCGGGCGCCTTAAAACAGCTTAGGCACAGATCGGCAAACATGGACACCCTTGTTGCATTAAGTACCGGTATAGCATGGGCATACAGCAGCTTCGTGGCCCTCTTCCCCGGCATCTTTGAAAACAAGGGAATGGATACCCATGTATATTTTGAAGCTTCGGCAGTGATAATAACCTTCATCCTGCTGGGCAGGTTTCTCGAGGATAGGGCAAAATCGAACACTTCAGAAGCATTGAAAAAGCTGATCGGTATGCAGGTTAAAAATGTTACGGTCATCACTGAAGACGGTATGATGAAAGAGATTCCTGCAGGAGAGGTCATACCGGGAGACATCATACTGGCAAAGCCCGGTGAAAAAGTTGCTGTCGACGGTGTGGTAATCCGGGGTTCAACTTTCATCGACGAAAGCATGCTTACGGGTGAACCCCTTGCTGTTGAAAAAACAACAGGATCGAAGGTCTTTGCAGGAACTATAAACAGAAACGGCAGTATTCATTTCAGGGCTGAAAAGACCGGAAAGGATACACTGCTTGGACAAATCATCACTATGGTACGTGAAGCCCAGGGAAGCAAAGCTCCCGTTCAGCACCTTGTTGACAGGATAGCCGCAGTCTTTGTGCCGGTGGTGATAGTCATAGCTCTGCTAAGCGGCATATCCTGGTTTCTCCTGGCAAAGGAAAATAACCTCATGCATTCGCTCCTGGCTGTGGTCACTGTGCTCATAATAGCCTGCCCCTGCGCCCTGGGGCTTGCCACTCCCACTGCAATAATGGCAGGGATAGGCAAAGGAGCCGGCAAGGGGATACTCATTAAAGATGCCGCAAGTCTTGAAACGGCATACAGGACCAATGTCATCGTTCTTGATAAAACCGGGACCATTACTCTCGGAAAACCGCTGGTAAATGGCTTTGTATGGAAAGAAGGTATTTTCAGGGAAAGGTATGGAAGGATACTTCATTCCATCGAAAAAAGCAGTGCCCATCCGCTTGCTGAACCTGTCGCCAGGTATCTCGAGGATTCAGGTATTGAAAACTTTGCCCCGGGTATACATACGGAAAATCTCACCGGCAGGGGGATTAAAGCCGTTACAGATGGTCATACCTATTACGTAGGCAACCGGGCCCTGATGGACGAACAAGGTATAAAGATCAGTGATGAACTTATCCGGGCTTATGAAGAGTGGAAGAAAAAGGCTATGAGCATCTCCTTTTTTGCCGGTAACAAAGAAGCCCTTGCTGTCATTGCCATTTCCGACAAGGTTAAAACATCATCGAAAGAAGCAGTCGACGACCTTCATAAGCTTGGTCTTGAAGTTCATATGCTGACGGGTGACAATGAAGAAAGTGCAGCCGTGGCTGCCCTTGAAGCCGGAATTGACATTTACAGGGCAGGCCTGCTGCCCGGAGATAAACAGGATCACATAAGGGAACTGCAGAAGAAAGGGAAGATCGTGGCCATGGTTGGCGACGGTATCAACGACACACAGGCGCTGGCTCAGGCTGATGTAAGCATTGCCATGGGAAAAGGATCTGACATAGCTCTCGACACGGCCAGGATGACTATTATCTCATCCGAGCTTACAAAAATAGCACAGGCTCTTCGGCTTTCTAAACTGACAGTCAAGACCATACGACAAAATCTTTTCTGGGCATCTGTCTATAACCTGATTGCAATACCTGTTGCCGCAGGTATTCTTTATCCCTTCACGGGCTTCCTTCTGAATCCGATGATAGCAGGAGCAGCGATGGCCCTCAGCTCGGTAAGTGTGGTGAGCAACAGCCTTCGTCTGGCAATGAAAAAGATCTGAGTGTTATTCCTTTTTTATCACCTGTGATATCTTTCCTGTCTTTTTATTTTTGATGATTATTTTCCTGCTGTTATCAGGCATTCTTTCCTCCTTCACGAACAGATGATCCTTATCATATTCCCTTACTTCAGCGATCGGCTCTGCCTTTTCTTTTCCCCTCCAGTCAGACAGTTTCACTTTCTCCCATTTTTTTGATCTTGCCGAGCGGTAGCATGCATCCATAATCTCATTCACCACATAGCCGTCGTAGAAAGTCTCCATAGGCTCTGATCTTTTTTCCAGTGAGCCGAACATATCGGTGAACATATTGTAATATCCCAGTTCATGAACTTCATCACCAACAGGGAAAATCCATCCTTTTTCGACCTCTGCTTTTTCGGCCACGTAACCTCCTTTCCCCCCGGCAGTGAACATATCGAAGCCTGTCCTCAGGAAGTTATTTATCCATATTGTTCCCTCTGTCCCCATAACTTCATCCCTAAGATCCATTCCTCCCCTGAATATCCAGCTTACCTCAAACTGTCCTATTGCTCCGTTCTCATATCTGACCCAGCCAAGCGCATTATCTTCTGCTTCAATTGGTTTAACCAGGGTGTCGGCAACACTTATCACCTCAACCGGACGTATATCCTTACCTATATAATTCCTTCCTATTTCTATGCAATGGCATCCCATATCCAGCAACACTCCGCCACCAGATATCTCTTTGGTCCAGAACCAGTCGCTGTGAGGACCGGGGTGTGTTTCACGAGAGCGCACCCATGTTACCATGCCCAGGGTTCCGGCTCTGACCGATTCGACAGCCTTGAGAGTCTTGGGGGTATAGACCAGGTCTTCGAGGTAACCATGGAAAATCCCTGCTTTTTCCACCATCTCAAGCATCTTATATGCTTCCCCGGCATTTCTTCCGAGTGGTTTTGTGCAGAGTACTGCTTTTCCTGCCTGGGCAGCGAGTTTCACTGCTTCAAGATGCAGATTGTTGGGAAGCCCGATTACCACAGCATCAACTTCCGGATCGTTCACGGCTTCTTTCATGGAAGTTGTCCATTTAGGGATGCCGTGCTTCCTGGCAAAGGCTTTACCTCTTGATTCGTCGCGTGAATAAATTACATGGACCCTGTCACGACTACGCAGTCCGTGAATGCCGGAGGTATAAAAGTCTCCTATAAATCCGGCGCCGAGCATTGCTATTTTCACCATAGTAAGATATTTTATAATGAGTATTTCTGATTTTCATGAAGGGAAGAATTTCATCTGCGTGAGGGTTTCAGGTTTATATAAACGGGTTTATCCCGCTCACAGACTATCTGTCCGTCAGCAAATCCGAGTTCGGCAACCTGTATTGCACTTCTCCGTGAACGTGAAAAATCATTTATGCCCGGGTATCTTTTTGCCTGGGCAAAATGAGTGAAATAAAATATAAAGGCTCTCCTGCCGCTCTGAACCACACAGGCATGCTGACCTTTTACGCCATCGTCAGGACCTGTTCCGGGTTCCTGCAAAATATTCTTCTCCTGTCGTTTCCAGTTGACGAAATCGTCGGAGGAATATACTCCCAGTCCGTTCCAGTTATCTACTATCATCCATGCCTTTCCCTGCCAGAAAAAGACATCTGGTCCTTCACCACCCTGATCACCGATGACCTTTCTTCCACTGTCGGTCCAGTTATAAAGATCAGGACTATCGGCATAGTAGATGGATTTACTGTCGGCTTCATTATTGTAATACATACGCCATGTGCCGTCAGGAAGACGGAACACGCAGGCGTCGATACATTTTTCAGAGGCAAGCTTAAGGCGGCTCCGGAAATCCCAGTCGATAAGGTTTTTACTTGTAAGATGGACTATCCACCTGGGGTGGTTCCAGTTAGTAAAAGTCCCCGGGACATAGGTGAGGTACATATGATATGTGCCTTTATGTTCAACCACTTCGGGGGCCCAGTGGGTGTAGCCCGGATCGGGCCGGTATTTAATATTGCATGTGTCGCGGTATTTCCATGTGGCTCCCCCGTCTGCTGATATGGCTATTCCGATTCGGGTGCCATGGACCCATGTCACCCCTGTCTGCCCCGGTGCTGTTGCCCGGCGGTTGGTATAGAACATAAACCATTTTTTCTCCTTCCTGTTCCAGATAACTACAGGGTCGGCTGCCCCGTCATAGACAGGATCGTGAAACAGGGGTTTATCTGCCGGTGTGGTTTTGTTGCTTCCCTGGGAAAAGACAGTTAAGGGAATTAAGAACAGAGCAAAAAGGAGGAGGCACAAACAATAGGGGAAATGATAATGTACAGCAGATTTTCTCATCGGAGCTTTGCTTTATATTCCTTTAAACATAATCCTGATTTTCGAGCCAACGTGAAAGAAAGACATCATAGACAGAATAATAGGCTCCATTCCCGTCATTTTCACGGTAAATCATTTCCTTGGCAAGGAGTGATTCAAGTCCGCGTTGCATATTTGACGGAGTACCTATACCGTGTTTTTCCATAAAACATCTTGAGGTGGGCTGATATACCTTCCCCTCCCTGGCAATGGCCTGTAAGATAGTCCACTGACCGGCAGTCAGAAGATTCCGGAACTGGAAAAAGACGGGTTCCTGTTCTTCAAGCAAACGCATGCATGCAGCACGGGCGAGATCGAGGGTTATTTTTTTAATCCCTGCTGCATATAATCTGTTACAAACACTTTGGGTGTAAAAGGTGTGTGCCCGGCTGAAATCAAGGATATAGTCAAGTGAGTCCTGTGTGATCTTGAAACCCCTCTCAGAAAATATCCTGTTAATGAATTCCTGGTATGTGTTCAGTTCGATTTCCTTAAGATAGAGGAACTGAGTGCTTGCAAAGAAAGGCCGGTTTGCGTTGCTGAACATTTCAGACAACAGATGGCGGCTGCTTCCCGAAAAGATCATATTTACATTATTGAGGGTCTGTATCCTGCTGCGCAATAATGCCTCAATGTTTTTTTCGGGGTAGGTGCTTATCTGCTGAAACTCGTCAATAGCAAGAAGAACCCGCTTTTTCTGTGAATCCAGGAATTTCAGCAAACTGTCAATTGACTGTTCGTATTCCTGAGTGGTACTGAAGTTAAATGATAACTGGGGCTGTCCGGTTAATACATCAAAGCTGAAAACCGGACGAAGCCCTTTTAAAAAGTCAATAAATTTTGTTGACAGGGTTTTTTTCGCCGGCAGAGCCTGCAGGATGGCACTACCCAGCTTATTAGTAAAATCCTTCAGATTGCGGGTTCCGTAGATATCAGAGTAGATGCAGATGTGATCTTGTTTTTTTGCCAGCTGGTGTATCGTATGCCAGATAAGACCTGACTTCCCCATTCTTCGTATTGAAACAAGAGTTGTGCTAACACCGTTATGGGTGTTACTGATCAATGTCTCTGTTTCCCGCTTCCTATCACAGAAAAGCTCAGGACCATTGTAGCCGGTTATTATGAAAGGATTTTTATCTGTCATTCTCCTGGAGCTTAATCGGACCTGATAAATATAATAATTTTTAATTTATTACACAAATTGCATAACACATTTTGTATAATTCAAAATAAGACTGTATTTCAATTGACAGCCCCCGGGCTTGGGATGAATTTCGTGATTTCCATACTAAAATGGAATTTGTAATTATGATTGCCGATACTCAATAGAATAAGTCAATCCTAAAGATTGAAAACAGGATTCTTTCATGATTATCCGGCAAGTCTCCGCCGGACTGTAAATGATCTGATCATATTAACATCGCCGAAAGCAAAATATTTCCCGAAAAATTTGCATATAACAATTATTCATTATAATTTTGACCATTTAGTTAAATTATATGGTTTATTTATATGGTTAATCTCTTTGGTTAAATAAAATGGTTAACAAATGACTGAAAATGACAGGCAGACTGAGGAGAAGATATTCGAATCGGCAACAGAAGTATTTGTGGCGAAAGGCATGGATGGCGCACGGATGCAGGATATAGCCGACCTTGCAGGAATAAACAAGGCTCTGCTTCATTATTATTACCGGACAAAAGATCATCTGTTCAATGCCGTATTTGAGAAGATCGCAGAACAGATGTTCAGGAAATTTTCACCAGTTTTTGATGCAAACCTGTCACTGGAGGAAAAGATAAGATTCTTTTTTTCAGAACATATCTCTTTCCTTCAGAAAAATCCCCGGTTGCCCGGATTCCTTATCAATGAGGTTAACAGGAATCCTGAAAGAATCAAGAAATTCCTGAGGAACATTGAAATAGAAAAGCTGTGGCAGACACTCCTGTCACAGCATCAAGAAGAAATGAAAAAATACAATATAACTAATGAGACAATCCCTCAGCTTATGTCGTCGATCGCTGCCCTGAGTGTCTTCCCCTTTGCCGCCAGGGCTATACTTGAAGCTCTTTTTGAAAGAATGGGTATTGATTTTAAAGAATATAGCGAACAGAGAAAAGAATATGCCGCCGACTTTGTGATAAGAGCTATATCGAAATGAGAGGGGAAGGTTGAGGGGAGGAAAGGTTTAAAGGTTTAAAGGTTTAAAGGTTTAAAGGTTTAAAGGTTTAAAGGTTTAAAGGTTTAAAGGTTTAAGGTTTAAAGGTTTAAGGTTAGAGTCAGATAGTATGAAAAGGAAGATAATAATGATTTTTGCATTGCTGCTTTCAGTTTCGTCAGCACTGGAATCGCAGGAGATCCTTACACTTAAGCAATGCTATGAGATGGCCGATGCTGCAAGTGCCCTGGCGTCGGAGAAGGAACATCATTCCGGAATATGGGAGCTCAGGGACAGGAATCTGGCCAAAGGCTGGCTTCCCACAATCGATGCGGGAGGATCTTTTGTCTATAACTCCGAAGTAATAGACATAAGCAACTCTCTCGGATCTCTTCCGATACCTGGTATTGCCGAAGCCATAGAGCCCCTGCCTCACGAACAGTATAAGCTGACCATCGATATCAATCAGGTAATATATGACGGAGGTTCCATCAGGGGGGCACGTGAACTCGAGATGGCAAATCTCAGAATAAATGAAAAACAGACCGAAGCAGATATGTATAATCTCAGGGGTCAGATAAACAATTGTTATTTCAATATTCTTCTCCTTCAGCAGCAGAAAAAACTGCTGACCAGTTATCTTTTACTGGTCGAAAAAAGAATTACTTCCATGCAGTCAGCCTTCGATAACGGTATGATCCTTCAATCCGATATCGACATTATGCTGACAGAGAAAATAAGGCTCAGGCAGCAGATGGAAGAGAATGAAATCAAAAGAGCTTCCCTGATCAGGTTATTGGCCGATCTTACCGGTTCAGAAATAAGCGATGACGCCAGTCTGAAAATCCCGGATCTTTTTGAAGGTCTGCCGGCCGACATAAAAAGGCCCGAAATGGAGCTGTTCGATCTCCGTAAGGAGCAGCTCGACGCAGGCATGAAACTCATAAACAGCAAAAGAATGCCTAAAGCATTTGGATTTGCGACACTGGGATATGGAAACCCTCCCGGCAACAATTTTTTCAGGGATGAATTTGCACCTTTTTATATTGTCGGTGGCGGAGTAAAATGGAACATCTTCGACTGGAACAAGGCTAAAAACGAAAAACAGATAATGGCTCTCCAGGAAACGCTGATCGACAGCAGGAAAGAAGATATGAACGATAATCTTAAAAGGCTTCTTGAGACAAAAAACTCGGAGATACTAAGCCTCACATCACTGCTTTCAGCTGATGAAGAACTCATTGCACTGAGAAAGAAAATAACCGCTTCTGCTGAATCACAATATGAGAACGGCATGATCACAGCAACAGAGCTTCTGCATGAGATAAACTCAGAAAAGCAGGCAGCGATAAGTTACGAGATCCACAAAACAGGACTGGCATTGGCAAAAGTAGAATATTTGAATATATGCGGAAAGGAACTATGACTTCTCCGGCCCCACCGGACGGGGATAGCCGGATAAGAAGAAGATTGCTTCGTCGCTTTGTTCCTCTCAATTAAAGTAAATAAAATAAACATCAGGATATGAAAACCAGAATCTTATTTTTAATTGCAGCAATAATGCTGACAGGATGTAATAACAGGACCGGGGAAGCTGACGCTTACGGCACTTTTGAGGCAACTGAAGTGATAGTGTCGGCTGAAACGGGAGGCCGTATCCTGGGGTTAATGGTTTCGGAAGGAACAGAGGTTGGAGAAGAAAAAGTTATTGCTTTTATCGACACAACTCTGTTTCATCTTCAGAAGGCCGAGATAGACGCAGGGATGAGAAGCGTCAGAACAAAAATCCTGTCAATTGATGCCCAGAATGATATCCTTAAACAGCAGATAGCAAACATAAAGATCAATATCGGCAGGATTGCCAATATGTTAAAGGACAGCGCTGCCACAAAAAAGCAATATGATGATCTTACAGGGCAGGTGGCTGTTCTTGAAAAACAGATAACTGCCGGCAACACTCAGAAATCCACTATATCAGCCGAGCTGGCTGTACTGGAGTCGAAGAAAGAACTCCTCTCGGAACAAATAAACAGGTCGCAGGTAAGAAGTCCGCTTAAGGGAACAATAATAGAGAAATACGCCGAAGCAGGTGAGATGACAGGCACGGGTAAGCCGCTGGTGAAGATTGCCGATCTGTCGGTCATGAAGCTGAAAGTTTACGTAAGCGGGGCACAGCTTGCGGGTATAAAAACAGGACAGGAATGCACGGTAAGGATCGATGATGGTGAAAAAGGCTATAAGTCTTTCCCCGCTTATATAAGCTACATCTCGGGAAAGGCAGAGTTCACACCAAAGATCATTCAGACAAAGGAAGAAAGAGTGACACTGGTTTACGCAGTGATAATTGAAGTTAAAAATGACGGTTCAATGAAGGCAGGCATGCCCGGGGAAGCTATCTTCTGACAGGAGACGGTAATAAACCCACATAATAAAGATGCACGGTATTCATCTGGCAGTCAAAAGTCTGAAAACTGTATGAAAGTCATCAGGGCAACAGGTATAGGGAAAAAATTTGG
>JAFGXX010000116.1 GCA_016936435.1 Bacteroidales bacterium | reverse complement strand
TTGTGGCCGGAATGACCTCCTTAATTCTCGCCTTCCTGCCGGCCGCCCTTGTAAATAACTACAGGGTTCAGGAAGTCCCGGCGAACAAGTCCTTGTATATTGTTACGGGGATTACTTGTTTGCTCATCTTTACCTCGATGCTTTTCAAAATTATGCACTGGCCCGGCGCCGGCATCCTCCTTACCATATCCCTGCCTTTTCCCTATGTTGTCTTTCTTCCTGTTTTCCTGGTGGTCACGGCAAAGAACAAGAATTTCAGTATCTATAATACCGTAGCTGTTCTCTTCCTCCTGGCAGTTATGTCAGTTGTATCTGCTCTTCTTGCCCTGAATGTCTCAAAAGGGATTATGACCGACAGTCTGAAGATCTCAGGTAATTATAACCGGATCGAACAGAGCCTCCGTAATGCAGAATTGAGAGCTGAAGAAACACCTCTCTTATTGAAAATCGACGAGGCACTTGCCCTGCTTAACGAATATGAAGCTATGGTATTCAGCTACGAGGGCATATCAAGGGAACAATGGATATCAAATCCTGAAATATCAATGGACAGGAAGGACCGGAGAATGATCAGGGCACTAAAATCTGAAAGGGGGAGAGGAGAAGCTCATGCCAGGCTCCAGGAAGCGCTGTCAGAGATCATAGTCACGGCTGGAAGAGATCCGTCCACAGCCTCCCTCTCAGAAGCACTTCCGTCCATTCTTCTTATGAAAGAAGAGTCCGAACACTTTATCTGGGACAATGCGCTTTTCAGGCAAGATGTTGAACAATGGGTACATGCATACCTCGACGGACTCAGGATAAACCTGGAAATGATAAAGATTACACTTTAACGGTATATTTATCATTCTAAAGGCACCAGGTGCATGGCCATTCCGGTGTTTGTTCCGAGTTTCGCTTCCCAGATGAGATCGCTGCTGACGTCCATGCTATCGATTTTTACCCTGGTACGGGTTTTAAGGTCGGGCATGTCGGAATAAATTCTGGCAAGATATTTACTGTCGTTACCGAGAAATGAAAAGTCAATTTTATATATCCCGGGCTGATCACCGTTTATCGCACCAATAAACCACTCTTCCCCTTTTCTCCTTGCTATCACTCCATATTCTCCGATACTGGAATGAAGCACCCTTGTCTCATCCCAGACTGTAGGTACCTTGTCGAAAAATTCGAGTTCGGGTTCATCACTCAGATAGTTCGGTTTCCCCGCAAGTTCATCCTCCCTGCCTTCGGGTACCAGCCTGTCGTACCAGTAAAGGAACTGAAGCGGGCTGAAAATACAAACCGCCTTGGCAAGCTGAGAGGCATGTGAACCCATTTTCTCATCCACTCTTTTGTCGAAATAACATATCGTATTGTCGCCTGCTCCTGCCAGCATCCTTGTGAACATTGTGATGAGGGTATGGCTGTTTGTGGGGCTTTCCTCATCTCCCCTTATGCCTTCCTGCGTCAGGAAATTTGGCCAGGTGCGGGAGAATCCGGTAGGCCTGTATTCGTCATGCACGTCGACAACCAATTGATATTCAGCACATTTCCTGATTGCCTCATGCATCCACGATGTAGCCTCCTGTGTGCCGACCTGAACGAAGCCGAACTTGATACCTGCGACACCCCAGCTCCGGTAGAGAGGTAACAGCTCGTCAAGCTGCCTTTCAAGGGCTCTCCTGTTAACATAAAGAAGAACGCCCACATCTTTAGCCCGGGCATAGGATATTACCGCCGGAAGATCCAGTGGTCCCTTCGAACGCTTCGGATCGACATTTACGCACCGTGCATCCGATGAATCATCATATTCGTAGCCGTACCAGCCTGCATCGAATTCTATATACTGCATCTTATGCCTGCTGATAAAATCGACAAGCGCCATCGCACCCGTTGTTGTAAGGGTTACTTCGCGCAGAGCCTTTCCGGGTTTTATCCATGAGGTATTTTCTACCTTACAGGTATCATTCAGATTAAGGAGAAGGTAGTTTTTCTCAAGCAAATCGCCGGCATCTTTTCCTGTCATCACCACCCTCCATGGCGACTGAAAGGGGCAGGCTTTAGCCACAGGGCTTCCCAGTCGGGTTCGGATTGAAATGCCGTTACCTGTATCCGCTTCAAATTTCATCCTGGCAAAATCAACAACCTTTGCTTCTGCGAGTGCTATGGTGAGGGTTGAATCTATCTCAATCACCAGGGGGCGTTCAGCTCCATTATGGATACCTGAAAGAGGTACACGGGAATATTGTGCCTGGGCTCTTGGTGCACTCCATGCAAAGTGGTCGGCAGGAAAATGGAACACTATCTTTTCATCATTTATGATTAGCGAATCGACACCCTCCTGTTCCGGTACTTCCCATGAAAAGGCCATACCCTCATTATACGCCCTTATTATAAGATTCAGCTGTATTTCCCCTGATAACATATTTATGATCAATTGATTATAGTTGTCCGGAATCTCCCGTTTCTCTCCGAACTCATTTATCCAGGAGCCTGTTACTTTTTTTTTCTCTGATCCGGTGACCTTAACTTCCCGGTTTGCAAGATCAGGCAGAGAGCTAAGTGAAATTTCAGCCTGCAGTATCTCTTTAGTTTTACCTTTTTGAAGTTTAAGTGAGGGGATGCCTGATTTCACTTTGCTGTTTAAGCTTACCCGTATCTGTCCATCGGGGGAATTAACGTTCGTTCTGTTGCTGATTGTTGAACATGACGTTTCTGCCAGTACGGCAAAAGAAATTAAGATCAGGATTCTGGTTGTCATATTATGAGAATATCGGGTTTCTTATCAAGGCCTGATGATAACGGGGTCAGAACCAAAGATAAGAATTACGTTAAAATACTTCAACCCTCTCCGGGGTTGAGGTGTCTGAATGCAGATTTACCACGGGTGTTACCGTGGATACTGGACTTAAAAGC
>JAFGXX010000016.1 GCA_016936435.1 Bacteroidales bacterium | reverse complement strand
TTTTTGCATTTATAAAGGTTTATAAGCTGCGGACGAAGGTTGTCATTCACGAACATCTTTCTCTGTTCAACAGGGGTGTCGCTTTCATTCCATATCATCAGCAGGGGTCTTCCCCGTGGTGCCTGACCTGGGATTATTGAGAGTCTTCTCATTCCCCACCAGTTCTGACGTGAGGCGCCGCCATCGATAGTCCCTTTACCTGTGATCGCAATGTTTTCCTGACCGTAGGCATATATCATGGGAGAGGTGTTGTAGCAGTCCATGCCTTCCCATCTTGTAATGACAGAAGGATATTTTGAAGTATCTGCTGTGAAAAGAATAACAGCACCTTCGGCGAGGTGAAGGTTTACATTGCTTTTCAGCACAAGAGGACCGCTGTGCCAGACTCCTTCTGGTACCAGCACGGTGCCTCCTCCTTCGCTGCTGCACAGGTCGATTGTCTTGTTGATTGCCTCATGGTTGAGTGTAAGGGAATCGCCGGCAACGGCTCCGTGATCGGCGATGTTGTAAGATACATCCCTGAATGAGGGAGGAACGATCTGTTTCTGGATCTGGGGATAAAGCTTCTTCCAGGCAGTTTTTTCGTTGTATCCGTCAGTTGTACAACTGACAGACAAAAGCATGGCAATTGCTGCCGAGAGGGATACTATTCTTCCGGTTATTGATGTTTTCATGGCCAGGTTAATTAAACAGGGTTTCAATTGATGGTTAGATTTTATAACAGATATCTGTAAAGATAACATATTCTTTTTGTTGATATCTTGCGAACAATATAGGAAGCTTACTGTTTTAACATAAATTAGAATTTCAACGACATGAAAACAATTAAAATATTTTCATTTTTAACATTAACCTTTATTTCTGTTGGTCTTATGGCACAACCATCAGGTTTCTACGACTTTAAAGTTAAAACCCTGGAAGGCGAAGATTTTGATTTTTCTTCTCTCAAAGGGAAGAAAGTCATGATTGTAAACACCGCCTCCAAATGTGGTTTCACCCCTCAGTATGAAGATCTCCAGCAGCTTCATGAACAGTTCGGACAGAAACTCGTAATACTGGGTTTTCCTGCAAATGATTTCATGAATCAGGAACCGGGTACGGCAGAAGAGATAAGACAGTTCTGTGATGAGAAGTACAGTGTGACCTTTACCCTTATGGAAAAGATTTCAGTAAAGGGAAAAGACATACACCCTCTGTACAAATGGCTCACTTCAAAGGAACTTAATGGTGTGATGGACTCTTCTGTCAGGTGGAACTTCCAGAAATACCTGATCGACGAGAACGGAAAACTTGTCGATGTCCTTAATCCAAAGGAAAAACCCGGCTCTGATAAGGTTATGGAGTGGCTGTCAGCTAAATAGTCATGTCAGCAGTATGCTAAACCTGCTCAGGATTCCAGCTTTTCTATGATTTTTGGTTTGTTACCACTAAGGTAATTGTAGACTTCATTCTGAGACCTGAAGGCCTTCTTCCCTTTTTTAACAAATTTATTCGATAAGGAAGCATCTATTTTCCTTGCCTTCACATTGTCGTGCCAGTTGATGTCGAAGATATTCCTTAGCTCATTTTTTATGTTTTTGTCAAACACCGGGCATGTGACCTCAATTCTGTGTTCAATATTCCTTGTCATCAGGTCGGCTGAAGAAATATAGAACTCTTCACTGCCGTCGTTGCAAAAGATCATCAGCCTGCTGTGCTCCAGGAAACGGTCTACTATTCCGATGGCCTGTATGTTCTGACTTACATCCTTTATTCCGGGTACAAGAGATATCATACCCCTGATTATAAGTTTAATACTAACTCCTGCATTGCTTGCTTCATATAGTTTTTCAATAATTTCCTGGTCGGCAAGATTGTTCAGTTTTATGTGGATATATGCTTTCTTTCCGGCCTTTGCATTGCGTATCTCATTATCTATCATCAGGTTTAGTTTGTTTCGCAGGGCGAAGGGCGAGAGAACAAGATGATAATAATTGTCTTTCCTGTAGTTTACATTGAAAAAATTAAAAGCCTTATATACCTCATTGGTGATCTTCAGGTTTGTTGTGAGCAGGAGGTGGTCGGTATAAACACTTGCGGTTTCTTCATTGAAGTTACCGGTGCCGATGGCTGCATAACGCTGGGTCGCATTGTCCTTGACACGGGTTATCAGAAGGAGTTTTGAATGCACTTTCAGCCCGGGAACTCCGTATATGACTTTCACCCCCTCTTCGCGGAGCTTGTTGCCCCAGTGCAGGTTGGCTTCCTCATCAAACCTGGCCTGCAGTTCGACAACAGTCGTAACATGTTTCCCGTTGCGGGCAGCACTTAACAGCGCATTTATCACACTTGAGTTCCGGGCCAGCCGGTACAGTGTGATCTGTATTGAAGTTACATTCGGATCGATGGATGCCTCTCTGAGAAGGTCGATGATATGATCGAATGAATGATAGGGAAAATGAAGCATTATATCCCTTTTCTTCATAGCTGAAAGAATACTTTTTCCCTGCTGAATATCCTTATGAGCCACAGGCGTCAGCGGTTCATAATAGAATTTTTTCTTACCCAGGTTTGGAAAACGCATCAGGTCCTTCAGGTTGTGATATCTTTCGGCTGGTATTATAACATCGTCGGGGCCGAAATTTAGTTTCCGTGTTATTATCTTAAGGAGGTCTTCAGGCATCTTCCTGTCGTAGATAAATCTAACAGGTGAGCCCCATCTCCGTTGACTGAGAGATCTGGCAAGCTTTTCAATATAACTTTCAGAAATGTCATCAGCAATTTCGAGTTCGGCATCTTTTGTCAGCTTGATGGTATATGCCTGGAAATCGTCAAAATCAAATATGAAAAAGATATCCTTCAATCCGAACCTTATAATATCATCAAGATAGATTATATATTTTCCTTCATCGTTTTCCGGGAGCACAATAAAGCGGGGCAGAACATTGGTCGGTATCTCCAGCAGGGCATATCTCTTTTTATCAGTACCCTTTTTATGGAGGATTATCGCGAGGTATATTGCGTCGTCGGTCAGGTTAGGAAGTTCAGCTTCTTTTTCAATAAGATAGGGCATAAGCCTCGACCTGACCTCACTCATGAAATACTTTCTGATGAAATCGGCTTGTTCCTCTTTCAGGTTTTTTTCTGTGATAATATGAATATTCTGCTTTTCAAGGTCCTGTATCAGTGAGTTATAGATCTTTTCGAAGCGGGTATTCTGTTTAAGTACTGTTTCATGAATTTTTTTTAATGTCGTTTTCGGATTATAACCCAGTATGTCTTTCGATTTAGGTCCGAGCTGTGATAATCTCTTCAGCGTGGCAACCCTTACCCTGAAATATTCATCAAGGTTATTTGAGTAGATACCAAGGAATTTAAGTCTTTCAACCAGAGGTATGCATTTATTTTCTGCTTCCTGGAGTACCCTTTCGTTAAACGACAGCCAGCTTATTTCTTTGGGAATGAATGTATTTTGCATCGCGATCTCAGGGTTTCAGAAAATATACCAGTTTACCTGTATCGGGTTTTAGCGCTGACCATTTGTCGGCAGGGAATGAGAGACAGACTATACTCGTTTTTGTCAGGAACTCACATCCTTCTTTGCAAAGTCGATCGGGCATTTCTGTGAAGGCAGGGTTGTGGCCGAACATTGTAATTGTATCAATATCGTTGCTGGTTTTTTCAAGCAGGTCCATAAGATACTTTAATCCTGCCCTGTGGTACAGGCCGCCGTCGAGTACGACCTTTTCATGTTTTACCCCCAGCACCGATGCAAAAATAAGTGCAGTCTCTAGTGCTCTGAATGCAGGACTTGTTATTATCAATCCCGGATCACTCTCTATCTGTTTCATCTTTCCGGCCATTTCCCGGGCAATGACTTTACCTTTTGCTGTAAGAGATCTCTCAAAGTCTGTAATGTCGGGCATGAGGTCTTCAGCTCTTCCATGCCTCACGAATATGAGTTTTTTCATATCCTGTTTCCTCAGTTAGTATTAATGATCAATTACCAAAGCATGTTCCGAGTTTGAGTGCCTGTAACACCAGCGGATTATCGGTTTCGACAAGTTTGAGCTTCCCGGCCACTTCGTCGAGAGGAACGGATACTATCTTGTCGTTCCTGAGCGCTACCATATTACCGAAATCTCTTTTTGCTATCATATCGGCAGTAGCCGTCCCGTAACGTGTTGCCAGAACTCTGTCCATGGGTGAGGGAGAACCTCCTCTCTGTATATATCCAAGCACTGTCTCCCTTGTCTCCAGTCCCGTCATTTCATATATCCTGTTACTAAGGTAATGAGCAACAGATCTTTCTTTTCCCGGGTTCTTAATGCCTTCTGCAACGACTACAATAGAATAGGGTTTTTGCTGCTCAGAACGTTGAACAAGGTACTCGGCAATTTTCTCTTCACTGTAGGGTATTTCAGGGATTATTATCACGTCGCCACCACCTGCTATGCCTGCATATAGCGCTATCCAGCCTGCGTTATGTCCCATAAGCTCAATAAGCATTATCCTCTTATGGGAGTTGGCCGTTGAATGGAGCCTGTCGATAGCCTCGGTAGCAATATTCACAGCAGAATCAAATCCGAAAGTAAGGTCTGTTCCCCACACATCATTGTCTATTGTCTTGGGTATACCTACCACGTTAAGCCCTTCCTTCGCCAGGAGACCTGCAGTTTTAAGTGTCCCGTTACCTCCAATACATACGAGGCAGTCGAGACCCATCTGTTCATAATGTTCCCTGATAAGGTCGGGTTTACTTATATCATTCTTTTTCTTTCCCTTGCTTTTGAATGGTTTTTCCCTGGAGGTTCCCAGTATTGTCCCTCCCAGTGTCAGAATTCCGGAAAGGTCCTTTTCCGAAAGTTCCTGGTATTCTTTATTGATCAGTCCTGAAAATCCGTCACTTATACCCACTACCTGCATGCCATAATTCATTATTGCAGTTTTTCCCACACCCCTTATGGCTGCGTTGAGCCCCGGACAATCACCTCCGGCTGTAAGTATCCCGATCCTCATACCCTGACTTTTTTTAGCCATGTCCTTAATTAATTAGAATGAGCAAATTTAGTTTTTTTTCTTATTACTTCATTTTCTTAAAATGCAGGGGAAGAGGAAAAGGAAAACAGTAAACACAAGCATACGCACAAAAGGCAATTTAGCCTCAATGATAGATTTATTTTCTACTTTTATGGGAAATATGACTGATCAGGATTTTATAAGGTTGCGCGAAGTAAAAACTGTCCTTGCAGGCTATTTGAGGGAAGCACATGAATTGCTGGGTCCTTATGCTGTTTCCGGCGACAAAGCAATTCACGATGTTCGGGTCCTTATGAAGAAATCCCGGGCTGTATTGAAACTTGTTGCTGATCAGACAGATCCTGTGACTTTTAAAAGAGATTATGAGGCTTGCCGTGAAGTTGGTCGTATTCTTGGTTCCCTCCGTGATACATCTGTTCACCGTAAGATACTGAAGGACATAAAAAAAAGGCATCCTGTTTTATTTACAGCCTTACGGGACAATGAGCGCATTGCTGCCCTGACTGGAAAACCAGAGGTTAGCCGAGATCAGCTGCCTGCAGTAAAAACTGATCTGGCGACTGCCCGTGAAATAACTGTCAAGGCGGGGTACAGACTTCGTTTTCAGAATATGAACGGCCTAGAACCACGAATGCTTCTCGATTCACTCGATGCAACGTATAAAGAAGTGGTCCGCAGGCATTTAATTTCCAGATATAAGCCCCGGCCGGGAAATCTTCACCTTTTACGTAAGAAGGCAAAGGATCTGCTTTATCAACTCTGGCTCTTCAGGCCTCTCAACCCTTCAGTGATAAAATCGCTTGAAAAAAGACTGGATTCCATGACCGGCTATCTTGGAAAATATAACGATCTGGCTCAGCTTTTGAAGAAACTGGAATACAGACATCCCGGGGAAGAAGTAAATATTTACATGGATCAGCTTATGCTTGTAATCCGCGATTCTCAGGATTATTACCTTTCGAAAGTGTGGCCCTTGGCTTCCGGAATATTCACTCCAGGTAAGACACTCGCCGGTGTTTTGAAGTTAAAGATACTTATAATCTGATCAGTTAATGTCAAACCACTCTGTATAAACAGTTTTCTCTTTTTCAGCAAAGCTCAGGTGGTAGAATTCGTTTGTGTGGTTGTCGTACCTGTAATCTTTCCCCCATTCCACGACATTTTCAATAGTTGTCCTTATGGCTGAAATAATGTACATCAGCTCATCATTGGTCATGGTGGGGTGTAGAGAAAGTCTTATCCAGCCGGGTTTAAGAGAAAGATCACCGGCTTCTATCATTTCGGTGATCTCCTGCGATTGTTTCAATCCTACATCAAGAAGGAAATGTCCGTATGTGCCGGCACATGAACAACCGCCTCTCATCTGTACACCGAACCTGTCGTTAAGGAGTTTGGTGAGGAGATTATGATGGATGTTGTCAGCATAAAATGAGAATACACCCAGTCTGTCGCGTATATTGGAAGCCAGAATATGAAGGCCTTCAATATTTTCAAGCTCCCTGAAAGCTATGTCGATGAGTTCCTTTTCACGGAGGTGAATCCTGTCGGTGCCCATTTTTTCCTTCAGCCGGACCGCCAGAGCTGCCCTTATTCCCTGGAGGAAACCGGGTGTGCCGCCGTCTTCCTTTACTTCAATATCGCTTATATAGCTGTATCCTCCCCAGCGGTTTGTCCATTTAACAGTGCCGCCTCCCGGAGTGTCGGGAGTCTGGTTCTTGTATAATTTCTTGCTGAATATCAGAACACCTGCACTGCCGGGACCTCCCAGGAATTTATGTGGAGAGAAGAATATTGCATCGAGTTGTTTCATGCTGTCTTCCGGATGCATGTTTATGTCGACATAGGGGGCTGAGGCAGCAAAATCGACAAAGCAGAATCCATTGTGCCTGTGCATTATTTCTGCAAGTTCATAGTAGGGCGGAAAATAACCAGTTACATTCGAGCATGCAGAAAATGAACCTATAAGAAGTGGCCTGTCAGAGTATTTTACAATCTCTTTCCTGAGAGATTCCGGATTGACTGTCAGATCGGGATTTGGTTCAAGGACCACCACATCTGCAAGAGTTTCAAACCAGGATGTATGATTAGAATGATGCTCCGTATGGGTAATGAAGACAACCGGTTTGTTTTTATTAGGTATGTCTTTGCACCTCAAATATTTATCGGTTGTAAAAGCGCAATAATGAAGAGCCTGTTCAGGTACCTTCAGTCCGATGATCCTTTGCAGTTTTGCAATTGCTGACGTCATACCTGTACCCGTGAAAAGAAGTACATCGTCATCGTTTGCATTCACATGCTTTTTTACAATCTTCTGTGCCTGATGGTAGGCATTTGTCATTGCAATGCCTGTTGCAGAAGATTCGGAATGTGTGTTGCCCACCATAGGGCCTACCTCATCCGATATTATCTTTTCAATCGGACCGTAAAGTCTTCCGCTTGCTATCCAGTCGGCATATACCAGCTTCTTTGTCCCGTCTGGTGTGATAATCTCTTTTTCCACACCCACAATGTTTGTACGGAATCCTTCAAAATATTTTTCCAGGTCCTGCATAGGAATAATATGTATTTACCCGCCGGTAAAAATAATAATTCCATCCGGTCCTGAAATAAATTCCGGAAGATTCCGCTTTCTGCCCTCAGGATTGTA
>JAFGXX010000115.1 GCA_016936435.1 Bacteroidales bacterium | reverse complement strand
TTTTGTTGACCCACCTGGGCTCGAACCAGGACTCTGCGGAACCAAAATCCGTCGTGTTGCCAATTACACCATGGGTCAGTAACACGTAACTCTACGCCGCAAAAATAATAAAAAATCTTAAGTGTGCCTGAAAACCCCCCGGTCAGACTTGCCCGGAGAGGATGTCACGGTAGAGTCCATTGTTCATGTCAGCTATCTCAACTATTGTGAAGGAACAGTCAATCAGCGACTTAAGAATATACCCCAACTCATGCATGTCCTCATCATGCTCTTCATAATACCAGGTCAGCGAAATATTCACCGAGGCATCCCTCATCCCTGCCAGCTCCCTGAGCAATATGTATAACCACTTTATGGATCCGGAATTTATATACTCAAAACCCAGATCAACCCTGAGCTTCCCTCCACCCTCCTTCGAAAGCCCTGAAACCCACTGAAAGGCAGGCTCGTAAAAACGAGAAGGATTTTCAACTATGGAACGACCCATGATGAAGATCCGCCCTGGTTCAAAAACCACCCACGGTGATCTTCTGGTCGGCTCAATATATAACTTGTCAGGATACATCAGGTTTCTTTCCGTAACTCTTTATTCCAACGAACAGAATACAAATCTTATTTCCCCTGTCACACGGTAAAAATATGAAACCTGCAAAACAAA
Source organism: Bacteroidales bacterium (assembly GCA_016936435.1). Taxonomy (GTDB): domain Bacteria; phylum Bacteroidota; class Bacteroidia; order Bacteroidales; family VadinHA17; genus LD21. The sequence goes on along the minus strand of JAFGXX010000115.1, from coordinate 9,793 downwards.
TCAAACATTATTTTGACGAGTGTCGGCTGAAAAGTGTCGGTTCGTTCTCTTCCCACAAAGAGGGATGCTCTTCTTCAAACCTTTTTATTATGGCTTTCATTATCGTTTCACGGAAAAACTCCGACCGGTTCCTTACCCTGTACCTGCTGCAATAGGTCCCAAGAGCATGCATCTCCCTGTTGTTGAACATGACAGAGAATTTGTTGATCCGGCGTAAACGATCTTCCTTATGTCTGGAGTACTTCAAGCCTTTGTGTTTTGAGGTAAATTTATAAAAAGCACTTTCTCATACAAGTATCGTCTCCCAGCAGTTTTTTAACAAATAAAAAAGAGCCGGCATTTATGTCGCTGACTCTCTTATTGTTATATTATTAACAACTTCTTTGAAACCGGCTACCGACATTCTGTCTGTTGCCCGTCCCTTGTGTGATTGGAATTTTTGCCAGCTGCAAACTGCCAACTGCCAACTTTCGTTTATAAAACCCACCCCTAACCTCCCGCTGAAGCGGGACAGGCTCTCCGGCGGAGGGGACTTTCTTAGGGATCCTTATCCCTGCCTCAGCTCAATTGTAAACCTGCACTGCAGTCAGTGTTATTTGCCAACCTGAATCCGATCCCGACAACTATCGGGACCTCAATCCACAAATCCGAAATCCACAATCCGCAATCCGAAATCACGCTCACGCTTTCCCGGCGCTGCCCAGCACATTGATAACCTTATGCTTGTACAGTTCCTTGAGCTTGTCGCGGGCCGGACCGAGGTAATTACGCGGATCGAATTCTCCGGGTTTCTCTGCCAGCACCCTGCGCACCGCGGCGGTCATGGCCAGACGTCCGTCACTGTCGATGTTTATCTTGCATACAGCCGAAGCAGCAGCCCTTCTGAGCTGATCTTCCGATACACCTGCCGTATTCTCCATCTTACCCCCGAAAGCATTTATCTCTGCGACGATATCCTGGGGAACCGAAGAAGCACCGTGAAGTACTATCGGAAATCCGGGGATTCTTCTTTCACACTCTTCTAGTATGTCGAAACGGAGAGGCGGCGGCTCTTCGCCCGGCTTCACCTTGAACTTGAAGGCTCCGTGCGAAGTCCCTATTGAGATGGCCAGCGAATCAACACCTGTCTTCTTCACGAAATCCTCGACTTCCTCGGGACGCGTATAAGAACTGTGCTCTGCTACAACTTCATCTTCGATACCTGCCAGGACACCAAGCTCTCCTTCGACCGTGACATCATACTGATGGGCATATTCAACCACCTGCTTCGTAAGTCTTATATTCTCCTCATAGGAAAAATGCGATCCGTCGATCATAACCGATGAAAAACCGGTTTCGATACACGATTTACATGTTTCAAATGAATCGCCATGATCGAGATGCAATACGATGGGAATGGCATAACCCAGCTCCTTTGAATATTCCACCGCACCTTTGGCCAGATACTGAAGGAGTGTCTGGTTGGCATATTTCCTGGCGCCCTTTGAAACCTGAAGAATAACAGGCGATTTTGTTTCGACACAGGCACTGATAATAGCCTGTAACTGTTCAAGGTTATTGAAGTTAAAGGCCGGAATGGCATAACCACCCTTAACGGCAGCCTTAAATAATTCCCTTGAATTTACTAATCCTAATTCTTTATAATGTAACATAATTCAACTGGTTTTATAACGTGGTGCAAGATAACCAATTTACTTCTTGAGCCCAAATCAAACAAAGAAAAGTGGCCCTGGATGAAGTGTTAAAATAATGGCAGGGTTACATCTTTTACTTGTATCATGCATCCCGGGTAACAGATATTTTTTATCTTCGTACCCTTGATTTTATTTTGCTTAGTGAATGAAAGTCAGATTAATTGAAAAACTTTCCCTTTTCCTGAATCACTCAGGGCATCAGGCAAAATAAGACATTATAAAATACAGATGAAATGAAAAAACTGTTTTTACTCATACCTGTTGTACTCATGCTTACCGGAGGAAATGTCTTTTCTCAACAGAAGGAATGGAATCTGGAAGACTGTATCAGGCATGCCATTGAAAACAACATACAGATAAAACAGCAGGAAATACAGACCGAATACCAGAAAAATGCACTCGATCTTTCCAAACTGAGACTTCTGCCAACACTCAGCGGTCAGGCCACTCATAATTATTCCTTCGGAAGAGCTCTCGACCAGACAACATATCAGTACACGGACCAGGAGAGTGTCCAGTCGAATAACTTTTATCTTGGAGGAAACCTTAGTGTCTTTAAAGGCCTTCAGAACTACAACACAATCCGTAAAAGCAAATATGATCTTCTTGCCAGCGACGAGGACCTGAAAAACATCCGTAATAATATCTCCCTTTCGGTGGCTCTCGACTATCTGCAGATCCTTCTTAACAGGGAACTGGTGATCTCAACAGGGAACCAGCTCGACATTACAAGGCAACAGATCGATAAAACCCGTACCATGGTTGAAGCCGGAAGTGTGCCTCTCGGCAACCAGCTGCAGATAGAGGCACAGGCAGCACAGGAGGAACTTCAGCTGATCTCTCTGCAGAACCAGCTCAGCATATCCTACCTGAACCTGGCACAGCTGCTTGAACTGCCTACACCTGAGGGTTTTGAGGTCTTTGTCCCTCAGCTGCAGGTCGATACCAACACAGTGATCGACGGTAATATCGAAGGCATCTTCGAATCCGCAATAGCAACAAGGCCCGAGGTGATAGGCTCGGAATACAGGCTCACCTCGAGTGAATATGACCTGAAAATAGCACAGGGGACCAGAATTCCACAGGTAACGATGAATCATTCTTTCAGCACAGGTTACTCATCTATACGCCAGAAGATCCTCGGCGTCGATCCGCTTACAGGCCCCCTCTATGGCGACTACTCCTTTGCCGACCAGGTCAATGACAACATAAGCTATGGTATCGGTTTTTCACTTTCCGTACCTATTCTTAACGGCTGGCAGATCAACAAAAACATCTCCAATTCAAAGCTGATGATCGAGAACAGCCGCTATACCCTTGACGCAACAAAGAAACAGCTTTATAAAAATATCCAGCAGGCCCACGCCGATGCTGTGGCTTCTCTCAAGCAATATAAGGCCAGCATGAAAGCAGTTACGTCAATGGAAGAATCTTTCAGGTACACTGAACAGAGATTCAATGTGGGTATGGTGACTCCTGTTGATTATAATGCGGCCAAAACACAGCTGCTGAATGCCCAGAGCGATATGGCACGGGCAAAATATGAATTCATATTCAAGAGCAGGGTACTCGACTTTTATAAAGGACTTCCACTTTCACTAAACCAATAAACTGCTTCTAATCAAATAATTATGAAAAACAATAAAATACTTGCCATTCTAATTGCAGCAGTAGTAATCCTCCTTGTCTTTGCCTTTGTAGGTAAGAAGGCCGGATGGTTCGGTAAACCGCTTACGGTAAAGGTTGCAGTTGAAAATGCGGAAAGAAGGACTATCACCGAATCGATAACGGCAAACGGCAAGATACAGCCGGAAAAAGAAGTCAAGATAACTCCCGATGTTTCAGGTGAGATTGTAGAACTTAGGGTAAGGGAGGGTGATGAAGTGCAGAAGGGAGATCTTCTTCTCAGGATCAAGCCCGACATCTACATCTCGCAGAAAGAGCGTTCAACAGCTGCTATCAGCTCTGCCAGGGCCCGTCTTGCACAGGCTGAGGCCCAGTTCCGTCAGTCAGAGCTCTCATTCAACAGGATAAAACAACTCTACAGCGAACAGACAGTATCAAAATCCGACTATGAACAGGCTGAAGCTTCTTACAATGTTGCAAAAGCAGAAGTGGATGCTGCAAAGTTTTCGGTTGTAAGTGCCGAAGCCTCGCTGAGAGAAGCGAACGAAAACCTTATCAAGACATCCATCTATTCACCCATGACCGGAACAGTTTCGATGCTCCTTGTGGAACTGGGCGAAAGAGTCGCAGGTACGAATCTGATGGCAGGAACCGAAATACTTCGTATCGCAGATCTTTCAAGGATGGAAGCCCAGGTACAGGTCAATGAAAACGACATCGTGAAGGTAAAGCTTAACGACACGGCCATTATTGAGGTTGATGCATATATGGACGAGGAGTTCAGGGGAGTAGTGACCGAAATAGCCAATTCGGCAAAGACAACCGGAGTATCTGCCGACCAGGTTACGAACTTCGATGTGAAGATCTTTATTCTGCCTTCTTCGTACGAAAAATTCACTAATGAGGGTAAAATTCCTTTCCGGCCCGGAATGTCAACGACTGTGGAAATTCTGACACTTACAAAAGGAGATATTCTTACTGTCCCGATACAGTCTGTAACAACACGTACCGATACAACACTTTTAACCTCAACATCAAAGGAAACCATCCGTACACTGGTCTTTACCACCGACGGTGAGTATGCCTTTGCGCGTGATGTAAAGACCGGCATTCAGGATAACAGTTATATCGAAATCGTCTCCGGCATCCCCGACAGTGTGAAAGTGATATCAGCTCCATTTGGTGCAATAAGCAAAAAACTCTCCGACAGTACTTTTGTTGAAATAGTCGACAAGGATGATCTTTACGAAGAGAAATAGTCAACAGAATTTTCTGATCAATAATGATCCTGTGTATTGAAACGGCAACGTCGCTCTGTTCAGTCGCTCTTTGCGACAGGGATGGGGTTGTGATTACAGGGCACAGCGCTGACAGCAGGTCACACGCCTCTCAGCTTACAATACTTATCGGGCAGGTCCTCCGGGAGACAGGCATGAAGGCTTCCGGTCTTGAGGCTGTGGTTGTGAGCAGGGGCCCCGGTTCATATACCGGTCTCAGGATAGGTGTTTCAACAGCCAAAGGTATTGCCTGGGGAGCTTCCATCCCTCTGATAGGTGTCGATACCACTCTTTCAATGTTCCACGGATACATAGAGGCAGCCAGAAAAAAACACGCTGCACTTGAACACGATCTCTTCTGTCCCGTCCTCGATGCCCGCAGAATGGAAGTCTATTATGCAGTCTATAATGCACAAGGCAATACCGTAACAGGAATAGGAGCTGCGATAGTCGATAACACATTCCCCCCGGTCACGGATGATTCAGAAAGGATATTTATTTTCGGTGATGCTGCTGTCAAGTGCAGGGAGGTGATAAACAGGAACAATGTGTTTTTTGATGAAGATTTCAGAATATCGTCGTCATCAATGATGAAGCCTGCATACGAAGCACTCGATAAAAAACAATTCGAAGATGTTGCCTATTTTGAACCTTTCTATCTCAAGGATTTCCTGGCAACAAAGCCTGTGAAAAATATTCTTGGGACTTAATTGGCCCGGAGTTTGCCAATGAATATTTAAACAGATGAAAAGACTTTTTTTTACGGTCGTTTTTTTCAGCTTTATTCTGTTCCATGCAGATGGACAGTTCAGAGCTTACCAGCCCGGGGAAAAAGTCGAATATCTTATCCATTACGGAGCCATAAACGGAGGAATCGCGACCCTCGAGCTGAAAAAAGACAGTTCCAACGGCAGGGAAACCTGGCATTCTTCCATGGTTGCAATGACTACCGGTCTTGCAGATGCACTATTCCGGGTTAAAGACATTTATGAAGTATTTATGGACCCTGAAACGGAGTTGCCTCTCGTTTCAATAAGAAATATCAGCGAAGGCAGGTATAAAAAATATAACGTGGTGACCTTCGATCATAATTCCCGTCCCGATTCGGCAATACTTTCAAGCGACCTTACGGGTATACATATAACCCAGCACGGCATTCACGATATACTTACATGCTTCTACTGGTTCAGAAACCACATTCTCCCGGGTATTGACACAATAAAAAAAGGTCAGATGATTACTATTATGACCTGGTTCACTGATGAACTCTACCCGATAAGGTTGAAATATATTGATACAGAAGAAATAAAGATCAGGACCGGCAAAATAAAATGCCATAAATTCAATCCGGTAACGGAAACAGGAAGGCTTTTTAAAACAGAAGAAGACGTATCTTTCTGGTTTTCAGCCGACAATAATTTTTTACCCGTTAAGATACGTTTTAATATCTTTGTAGGGGCATTCACCGTGGAGATGACAGCTTATGAAGGTCTTCTCTACCCGCTTGAAATGAAGAAGAAATAGATAATTTTACAAGAACAGATTATTTTTTATGGCAACCACTGCAGATTTCAGAAACGGACTGGTCATCGAATTCAATAATGACCTTTATGTAATAGTTCAGTTCCAGCACGTTAAACCCGGTAAGGGACCGGCATTCGTCAGGACAAAACTTAAAAACATCAAAACAGGAAGAGTCATCGACAACACTTTTAACTCGGGTGTGAAAGTAAATGTGGCAAGGGTCGAAAGACGGCCTTATCAATATCTCTACAAGGATGATATCGGTTATTACTTTATGCATCTCGAGACATTCGAACAGATACACGTGGAAGAACATGTCATTGACTATCCCGAATTCCTTCTCGAAGGCCAGAATGTGGAAATAGTTATACATGCAGATACTGATACTATACTGTCGGTTGAGCTCCCCCAGTTCGTGACCCTCGAGGTTACTTATTCGGAACCCGGACTCCGAGGCGATACCGCAACCAACACTCTCAAGCAGGCTACAACCGAGAACGGCCTTAAAGTGATGGTCCCGCTCTTCGTCAACACCGGCGACAAAATCAGGGTTGAGGTAAGCTCCAAAGCATATATTGAACGGGTAAAAGGCTGAAGCAGCTTATGGATAACAGGAAGGTTTCAAACGACAGGATAAAGATGTTCAAGTTAAAGCTTGAAGCACTTCTCGATATAACCCTGTCGATAAATGCCAACCTTCCCGTAGAAGAACTTCTCGAGAAATACGAAAGCATACTCAGGGAAAACCTGGGTATTGGCAAGGTGCTGATCTTCAAGCGCTCCGACAACTGGGAATGCCTCTTCAATGCGGGTTTCCCGAAAAAGATGGAGCTTATCGACGTCGAAACACGTCTGATGAATTTCGTTGAGATTACCTACGTCTCGGCCGACATGGATTTTGAAGGCGTCGACATCATTGTCCCGGTTTTCAACAACAATGTCCATATCGCATTCCTCTTCATCGGCGACATTGAAGAAGAAGGCGAAGGAATGAGCCCTGTTCTGAAGCACCTCAATTATATCCAGACAATATCGAGCATCATCATCGTTGCTATCGAGAACATAAGGCTTCATAAGGAAAGCCTGAGGCAGGAGGTGCTTAAGAAGGAGCTTGAGCTGGCAGCACGCATGCAGCAGATGCTCATCCCCGACAACAGTCACATGCCCCGCAACCCTCATATCAGCGTAACAGGATTTTACCACCCTCATTATGAAATTGGCGGTGATTACTACGATTGCATCACACTGTCGGAAACCAAAACGGGATTCTGCATAGCCGATGTATCCGGAAAAGGTATCTCAGCTGCCTTGCTTATGTCTAATTTCCAGGCAAGTCTGAGAGCACTGATGACTGCCGATATCGACCTTGAACTTCTGATACATAAACTCAATTCCATCGTTGTTGCCAACGCAGCCGGAGAGAAGTTCATCACCCTGTTCCTGGCACGTTATGACCATGGCAGCAAGATGCTGGAATATGTCAATGCGGCTCATAACTCGCCGGTGTTGTACAATACCCAAACGCGGGAGACACAGTATCTGCAGTCTTCGTCAGTTGGTATAGGTATGCTCGACGAGATCCCCTTCGTCAGGAAAAGTGAAATCCCCATAAAGGGCTATTCAAAGATCATCTGCTACACCGACGGACTTTCGGAACTTAAAGGCGAAGACGGAAAAGATATCGGGACCAGCGAAATTGAAAGATACATTTCAAACACACTGCCTGTTGAGAAAAACCTCGAAGACATGATCAGGTACCTTGGCATCCCCGACACCAACCCCTATCTTTTTGATGATGTTTCAATAATTGCAGCTGACCTCAGGTAAGAATCAGACAGCCCTTATCAGGAAGTAATTTTTTTTACCCTTCTGAACAAGAAGGTATTTGCCGTTTAGAAGGTTTTCCTTTCCCACAGTCATCTCAGGGTCGCCGACTTTTATTTTATTGAGACTTACGCCTCCTCCCTGTACGAGCCTCCTCAGTTCTCCCTTTGATGAAAATACCTGAGAATGTTCTGCACAGAGTGAAGAAAATGTAAGGCCGTTGTTTATCAGTTCCTTGCCGACGTCGAATGAAGGGACACCTTCAAAGACTGAGAGAAAAGTGCTTTCATTCATTTTCATCAGCGACTCTGTTGTGCCTTTTCCGAACAGTATCTGGGAAGCTTCTACCGATGACTCATAATCTTCGCGTGAATGGACCATCAGTGTCACCTCCTCTGCAAGTCTTTTCTGAAGGATACGTTCATGGGGGGAACCTGCATGAAGGGTAATAATCTCTTCAATCTCTTCCCTGCACAGAAGGGTAAAGATCTTTATATAACGGGCTGCATCTTCATCGGAGACGTTAAGCCAGAACTGGTAAAAATGGTAGGGTGAGGTTTTTCCGGGGTCGAGCCATACGTTTCCCGACTCTGTCTTACCGAATTTTGATCCGTCCGATTTTGTTATCAGCGGGCAGGTCAGGGCAAAGGCTTCTCCTCCTGTCTTGCGTCTGATAAGCTCCGTGCCTGTGACAATGTTGCCCCACTGATCTGATCCGCCCATCTGCAGACGGCATCCCATGGCGTTGTAAAGATGGAGGAAGTCGGTTCCCTGTACCAGCTGGTATGAGAATTCGGTATATGACATTCCCTCCCTGGCATCGGAGCCGAGTCTTTTTTTCACCGAATCCTTCGACATCATATAATTCACGGTTATATGTTTGCCGATGTCGCGGATGAAGCCCAGGTAGGAATAATCCTTCATCCAGTCGTAGTTGTTGACCAGGATAGCCCTGTTTTCCTTTTGTGATCCGAAATCGAGGAATTTCGAAAGTTGTTTTCTTATACCCTCCTGGTTAAAACGAAGGGTCTGTTCGTCGAGCAGATTTCGTTCCTCCGATTTCCCCGACGGATCTCCTATCATTCCCGTTGCTCCGCCTATAAGGGCCACGGGGACATGTCCGGCCCTCTGAAAATGCACCAGCAGCATCACCTGTACCATGTGGCCTATATGGAGGGAGTCGGAAGTCGGGTCGAAGCCTATATAACCTGTTGTCTTTTCCCTGCCAAGCAACTCCTCAGTCCCGGGCATGATATCATGTATCATGCCTCTCCATCTTAGTTCGTCAACGAAATTCATATTCACTTTTTTGAGGATGCAAATATAGCAAAGAGGTTTAAATGGATATCACTGTGGTGTCGGGTTCCGGCACCGGTTCCGGTTCTTTTTTGAATCTGTCGAAGCTTTGCCTGAAGTTACCTTCGCCTATTACAGGGAAGATTGAAGGTACCAGGTCGGATATCGGGGCATAGAATTTTGATTCACCGAAGCTTTTTGGCAGGAAGGATTTCCGTGCGTCGATGGCGTTGAGGACAGAGAAGATCACGCTCAGGATGAGGATGTTTTTCAGCACGCCGAACACGATTCCCAGCAGGCGGTTGAGGAAGCCGAGTGCGACGGCTTTCACGATCTTATCGGCCACAATACCTATGAAATGGACTATGACGACGATAATGCAAAAGGTTATCACGAAGGATATTATCCCGACATACTGGCCTGTCATATCGAACCATTCGTACATTTTTGCTGCCGTGAAGCCTGAGAATTTTATGGCTCCCCAGATCCCCAGGACGAGGCCGGCAAGTGACGCGACTTCTTTAACGAGTCCGTTTGTGAATCCCTGGAAAA
>JAFGXX010000114.1 GCA_016936435.1 Bacteroidales bacterium | reverse complement strand
TCCCCTGACTGAAGAAGAAGTGAAGATACTCGAGGAAATATTTCCGTTTGTGAAACCCTTTATGAGAAATGAGGGCATCAGGGCGGTTGAGAAACAGGGTACAAGCATTACAGATTTTGAAAATGACAGGGTCACACCTCTTATTAATAATGAGGAATGTGCATATACATATTTGGAAGGGCAGGTTTATAAATGTGCAATTGAAAAAGCATGGGAAGAAGGAAAGATTTCTTTCCGGAAACCCCTGTCATGTCATCTCTTCCCGTTAAGGATGAAGAAATATTCTGGCTTCACCGCTGTAAATTACCAGCAGCTTGCCATCTGCTCAGGCGCGGTCAGAAAGGGTAATGCTGAAGGCATTCATGTTTACGAGTTTCTGAAAGAACCCCTCATCAGAGCCCTGGGAGAAAACATTTACAGTGAGCTGTGTTTAGCCGCAAATGAACTGATGAAGAAATAGTCATCTAAAAATCAGGCCCAGTACATTCTTAAAAGATTTTTAGTTAGCAATATGTCATATTTATTACCTTATCTTCTGATGATTTTATGTTTAACAGAATAGCTTTAAACTGCTGACTATCCGGTCGGAATAAATTTTTTTTAAGTATATTTTGTTTTTGTGAAAAAACAGATAACTTTGGCAGGTTAACTTAAAACCTAAAACTAATTCGTATGAAGAAACTATTTCTACTGATTGTTTTGTTTGTGTTTGCGGGTGTGACAACCCTGTTAGCTCAGACAAAAGTCATTACGGGTACCGTTACCTCGGCAGTTGAAGGTGAAGGTCCTATACCTGGCGTCACCGTTCAGGTACCGGGGACAACCATCGGAACAAACACTGACCTTAATGGTAAGTATTCTCTGGAGGTACCTCAGAACGCAACTGCTCTTGTTTTTTCTTATATCGGAATGAAAAGGCAGGAGGTTCAGATTGACGGCAGATCGGTTGTTAATGTTACCATGGAATCGGAGCTGCTGGGACTACAGGAGGTTGTTGTTTCGGCATTCGGTATCAAGCGTAATGCCGCTGAGATTGGATCTGCGATAACCCAGGTTGAATCTGCCCTGATCACACAGGCCAAACCTACCAGCGCCGCCTCGGCTCTGTCAGGTAAGGTCGCAGGTCTGCAGATCAACACTGTTAACGCATCAGTCAATCCCGATGTAAGGATTGTGCTGAGAGGTAACCGGTCATTCCTCGGTAACAACCAGGCACTTCTGGTTCTCGACGGTGTTCCGGTGAACCTTGCATACCTTCAGACTCTCAACCCCAACGATATTGAGAGCATGAACGTACTCAAGGGTGCCAACGCTGCTGCTCTTTACGGATCTGAAGCTGCAAACGGTGTTATTGTCGTTACAACAAAAACCGGTTCAAAAGACAGGACTCAGATCGTTTACAGCAACACTACCACGTTTGATAAGGTTGCTTATTTCCCTCAAATGCAGGAGCGTTTCGGATCAGGTTCCTCAGCTGATGCCTTTGGTAATGCTATTTATGAACCTTTTGAAAACCAGTGCTGGGGTCCTGAGTTCGACGGAAATCTTGTGAGGATAGGACTCTGGGATGAAAATGGCGACAGTCTAACAACAACTTATTCCGCAAAACCCAGAGAGAAATATGAATTCTGGGATACTGGTCTTACCCTTCAGAATGACCTTTCATTCTCTTCAGGTAATGAAACCGGAACTCTCTTCCTTTCAGTTCAGGACGTTAAAATAAAAGGTGTTGTTCCGGGCGACGAAGCCAGACGTGATGTAATAAGGCTTAACGGAACAAAACAGTACAGAGGTTTCACGGCAGCTTTTAATTTTAACTATACGCTGCGCACCCAGGAAACATCAAACTCGAATGTATACTGGAACGTGATGAACAACCCGATGCACATCCCGCTGACTGATTTTAGAGACTGGGATGCCGTGCTGACGAATCCTGACGGGACAAGAAAAACAAACTGGGCCGACATTGACCATTTCTATAATGCATATTATGAGAACCCCTACGAGGAACTTGCCACCCAGAGGCGCATAGGAAGAAATGATTATGTTACTGCTGTTCTTGATCTTTCCCAGAAGATTACCAAGTGGCTTACAATTCAGGGAAGAACAGCTATTGCTCCAAATACCAGCTACTATGAGAACAGGCAGTACTTTAAGGATTACAGCCCTTACGGCCACCAGATGTACGAACTTTACGGCCGTTCCATAAGCCGTGCCGATGTCCCCTCTAATATGAATACCGGAATGGGCTTTGGCTGGCGCTGGACAAACGACTTCATTGCAACCATAAGCCATAAGTTTTCTGATTTCTCAGTCAGGGCAGTGGCCGGTATGACTACCAGAAGCAGCTATTCAAGATCGGCTTCACTTACCGCTTCATCTCTCGAGATCGCAGACTTCTTTAATGTAAAGAACAGGGTAGGAGAACTCGGTGGTTCAGAAAGCTGGTCAAGTCAGAGACAGATGGGTGTATTCGGAGACATTACTCTCGGGTACAAGAATTACGCATACCTGCATGCTTCGGGTAGGAACGACTGGAACTCACTTCTCGATAAGACGCAGTGGTCATTCTTCTATCCTGCAGTTGATGCCTCGGTTATTCTTACTGAATTGATCCCGGGAATGAAAAACGATATTCTCAGCTATGCCAAGTTAAGAGGAGGGATATCAAAGGTAGGTTCAATAAACATTGGCAACTATCAGCTGGAAAACCTGTTCGGAACAGCATCGAACTTCCCGTTCGGAAGCCTCTCGGCATATACGGTCGGAAACTCACTTAACTACCGCTACCTTAAACCCGAGTTCACACTTTCAAAGGAAATAGGTCTGGACCTCAGTTTCCTCAATAACCGGCTCAACACGACATTCACAGTCTATCAGACAAACACAACCAATCAGACTGTTAATATGAACATTTCTAGAGCCACTGGTTATGAGGCATCCAAGATCAACTCGGGAGAGATGCTTAACAGGGGTTTTGAATTTGAACTTAAAGCAACACCGGTATCCAATTCCGACTGGCAGTGGGATATTTCAGCCAACTATGCATACTGGTACAGTAAGGTTCTTTCACTGGCAGGCGACCTGACAGAGATATCATTGGGAAATACAATTTATGCTATTAAAGATATGCCCTATCCCTACATTAAGGTGACAAGATTCTATCAGGATCCGCAGGGCAGGGTTATCGTTGATGCCAAAACAGGAATGCCGTCCATCGACCCGCTTACTTACGGTAGAGGACAAACAACCCCTAAACACCTGATCGGTCTTCAGACCACTCTCAGGTATAAAGGATTCACTTTTTCGGGTAGCGCAGACTACAGAGGTGGTGCATTATTCCGTACCAACCTCTACTACGACCTTCTGTTTACAGGGATCGGATCTCTCGCAGCATCAAATGGCCGCGAAAGGTTCGTATTCCCGAATTCGGTTATCAATACCGGTACAGCTGATAATCCCGTATATGTTCCCAATACGAACATAACAGTTCAGGAAGGTGGAGTTGCATGGTGGACCAACACCATGAGGTCTCTCAGTTATTATGCTGTTAACAGTGCTGATGTATGGAAAATACGTGAACTGTCACTATCCTATGACGTTCCTTCTTCCGCACTCAGCTTTGCAAACAACAATATTGCCGGTGTCAGAATCGGATTTGTTGGAAGAAATCTGTTCATGTTCCTTCCTAAAAATAATATCTATACCGACCCTGAGTTCAACTCCGGAACTGGTAACGCAGTAGGTTATTCTACCAGCAGCCAGACTCCTGCAACAAGGTCTTACGGGTTTAACGTCACACTGACCTTCTAATTCATTTACAAACAAAGAAAGATGACGAATATGAAAAAGTATATAATAATTCTAATCACACTGGCGGTCATCGGGACGACAAGCTGCGAAGAATGGCTTGATGTGAACTATAACCCGAACGATGCTACTTCCGCCACACCTGATCTGGTCCTTCCTGGAGTGCTTAAAACCTGGGGAGCTCAGGTCAACGACTTTACCACCACCGTTGGTGCATGGATGGGTTACTGGGCTCACGCGGGCGGATGGTCAGGCTGGTACACAACAAAGAAATACGAAGTTACCAGTACATTCTATCCCGGTCCTTTTGACGGGTATTATGCAGGCGTACTGACAGATACAAAATTTATACGTGATAACAGCGGGACAAATTTCATTTACCCGGCAATAACAAATGTTATCGATGCATGGTACTATGCCCGTCTTGTTGACCTATATGGCGATGTTCCTTATACCCAGGCATGTGATCCGGGTCTTACACTTACACCCGTATATGATGATGATGCTGCCATCTACGCCGACCTGATTGTACGACTCGACACTGCTATAGCTATTTTCAATCGTAAAGTTTCAACTGGTTACGGTTCAACAAGTGCAGATTATTCATTTAAGAATACGGTTGATCTTGTTTACAGCGGCGATTTTGCAAAATGGCTTAAACTGGCTAATACACTTAAGCTCAGACTTGTTATGAGAATGACCAATGTGAAGAGCAATTCTGAACTGGCAGCACTGATGAGTACGACCGCTTCCTATGGATTTTTAACTGCCGATGCAACTCTAAACCCAGGTTACAGCGCCTCTTCAGGAAAAACCAATCCACTGTGGAATACATTCGGAAAATCCTATAACGGAACAGTTCAGAGCGCAAATACCCAGTACTGTCTGAATGCATATTTCCACGAGAAACTTTCATCATACACTGATCCCAGACTCAGACAGTTTTTCCAGCCAGGCGTTTCAGCTGATCCTGCCGGAACTCTTATCTCAATCAAACTGGGTACAGATGGAGACCTTACAGTTCAGCCAAACACAACAGTAGCAGCAGGCTATTCATGGATACCAATCGCTGCTGACGGCAGTGCAGCAGGAACAACCAAAACAGGAAATGGAGCTCTCGACAGACAGAAGATTTTCCTGTATACCGAAGCTTGTTTCCTGCAGGCTGAAGCAGTCGTCAGGGGAATCCTTACAGGTGATGCCGGTGATCTTTATGAAGCAGGAATCGAGGCTTCGATGGTTGCTGCAAAAGTTCCCAATGTGGCTCCTGACTTTTTGGTAGATGAATATCTTCTGAGCGCTGCTGTAGCCTGGGACGACGCAGCAGCATTCAATGACAAAATAAAGAAGATCATAGTTCAGAAGTATATCTCCAACTACTTCGTAAACATGTTCGAGTCTTACAGCGACTATCGCAGAACAGGATATCCTAATCCCAAGCGCCCCGACGATGTAGACCTCGATGCTGACAACGAAATGCTGAGCTACTATCCTTCGGGTATCATCCGCAGGCAGATACCAAGGTTATTTCCTTATCCTATGATGGAATTTACACTTAATAAAGAAAACGTCCAGGCTGCTGTCGATCTTCAGGGTGTAAGTTTCACTACCGACAGCTATCCGTTCGATGCAAGGGTATTCTGGGATACAGCACCTACGACAATTACTTATTAATCCGACAAAATTGATCACAGATGAAAAAATCTAAAATAATTTTCATTACGCTTCTGGCTCTTGCGACACTCTCTTTAACATCGTGTCTGAACGACCTGGAAGATTTTATGGGAGGATTTTCCGGCTCGCCCGCTATCGCCGAGTTGTCTGAATCCCCCAGTGCTGCTACCGGTACCGTAAACCGGGAGATAATTGATCCTACCCAGCCTCTCGAGGTCAAGTTCAGGGTGCAGATTGCTGTTTCCAAACCCCTTTCATCGCCTACAACAGTAACCCTGGCGCTTGATCCGGCACTGGTCACCGCGTATAATACTGAAAGAAGCCTCACCGGCGATGCTGCTGCAATACCTATGCCCACAGCAGCTCTAAGCATTTCCAGCTATGAGGTAACCATTCCGGCAGGTGAGCTGGAGGCCGACTGGGTGATGTCTGTTGATGCTGCCCAGGTTCCTGATATTGTTGCAAAAGTCTATCTTATACCGGCAAAAATTGTCTCTGCAACAAACGGTGTAATCGTAAGCGGTAATTTTGGCACAAAGCTTATGAGAGTGCTGTCAAGGAACAAGTATGATGGCATTTATACTGTAAACGGAACATTCGAGGATTATATCACAGCTGCATGGAGTGGAGACTATCCGAAGACAATCTATCTGATCACCACCGGTCAGTACACGGTTGACAGGTATGAAGCAGACTACGGTCTTTACGGATATATCTTCTTCACCGGAACAGGCCTTAGCTACTTCGGCGGGTGGACTCCATATTTTGAGTTTGACGCTTCCGACAACCTAGTGGCTGTTCCCAACTCCACATTCGATCCTGCCCCAAGATCAAGGAATTCGCAGGTGGCAGTAGGAGAAGCACCTAACGTATATGTTACAGCAACACGCAGCATGGACATTGCATTTAATTTCATCCAGGCAAACGTTACTCCTTCGGTAAGAAGTCTTATCAAAGAACAATATACTTTTGTAGGGCCCAGACCGTAAAGGTTTTAAGAATTAATATACAAGGGTGCCCGAAACCGGGCACCCTTTTTTTTCTGCAGTTAAACTGCTGTTAGCTTCAGCCACTATCAGGAATGCAATAAGTTCATTCCGGTCACTGGAATTCAGTAAAGAAGGATATTAAATTGCCGTTGGCTTCAGCGATTATCCGGAAGGCATAAAGTTCATACCAATTACTGGAATTTTGTAGAAGAGGGATATTAATACTGCCGTTGGCTTCAGCGATTATCCGGAAGTCATAAAGTTCATACCAGTTATTAGAATTTTGTAGAAGAGGAATATTAATATTGCCGTTGGCTTCAGCCATTATTCAGTAGGGCAGATATCTTCTCACACATTGCCGTTGGCTTCAGCCATTATTCAGTAGGGCAGATATCTT
>JAFGXX010000113.1 GCA_016936435.1 Bacteroidales bacterium | reverse complement strand
TATGAGACCACATATAAAGTTCCTTCCAACATAACCGGGATACCTCCAGTTTCCGCATCTGCGAGCGATCCTGATGTGAAAGTGGCTATTTCGCAGGCTGAAGCGAAATCAGGAACGGCTGTTGTACAATTTGATTATAAAGGCGTGATCAAAACATACAGGATTATGTTTGATCCGGAATGATTATTTTTTGGTTCCAGCCTTTTCTTCTTCTACCTTCTTATCCAGGTACTTTTTACCCTGTGTTATCCATTCTTCCGCTTCGGTTCCCAGCAGATGATGGTTGAAAAATTCATTGACCTTTTTCGTGTAGTCCAGCTGGTTCTCTTTCTTTGCAAGCGAATGATTCTCAGTATCATAGACGAGCATGATGAATGGCTTCTCCATACGGCGCATAGTGGTATACATTTCAATTCCCTGGTGCCAGTCAACAGCCCCGTCTGCATTTCCGAAAGCAACCAGCAGAGGTGTTGTGATGTTATGCGCCTGGAACATGGGGGAGTTTCTCATGTAATCATCCATGATTTTCCACCAGGGCTCACGCAGACGACCCTGGGAGATCTCAAAAATATTCTGGTTAGGATTTCCGCTGTTCCAGTATACTTCATTGTACATACTGATCATGTTAATGAGAGGCGCTCCTGCCACCGCTGCCGAGAACAAATCTGTCTGGGTAATTAAAAAACTCGTCTGATAGGCTCCCCAGCTGTGTCCCATTATACCTATCTTTTTCTCATCAATCATTCCTGTTTTTATCACCTCCTCAACGGCAGGGATCACACATTCAGCCGCTGACTCTCCGGGTTGATTTGTCTTGTAGACAATATCCGGCTGGAAGACAAAGTACCCCTGACTGCTATAGTTTGTGGTATTATAAGGGCTTCTGGGTGATGGAGTTACATATCTGTGTACAACATTCGACCTGATCTCGTAGATATAGACAATCATCGGATACTTCTTCCCCGGTTCGTAGCCGGCAGGGTAGAACAGGGCTCCCTGTAATGGTTTGCCGTTCCTGTTGGTAAAATGAACAACCTCGCTTCTGCCCCAGGCAAAATCCTTCTGCTGAGGGTTAGTCTCCGACAGCTGAACAGCCCCTGTAAATGACGCAGGAACCCTAAAGACGTCGGGGGAGTCGGAATAGGTCTCCGAATTGAAGATGTAATAATCTGAATTTTTAGCCTTTTTTAATGAAGTTATAGCCTTATCCTCAAAGATCAGCTTTTCGAATTTGTTTTTAACTGAAAGCCGGTAATATCCCATTTTCTTATCGAGATCTCCAAAAGCTGAGAAGTAAAGATCGCCGGACGGGTCAAGCCACGGATATTCAGTATCGGTCCGTGTAACTCTGAATCTGATATTATTCTCTTTGCCGTTTGTTAGCCTGACAGGTTTCCCTCCATCAGGAAAGACTTTCCATACATCAAATTCATCATATAACAAAATTGCCTTATCATCCTTATACCACCCACCATTGCCAAAGGGGGGCTTGATATCGTTGGGACTGTCATCGCGGGTGTTCCAGAATACCGACCCTATGTTCTCTGTAAGGTTTTTATGCAATCCTTCCTGAAGATTATAAACCCACCAGTTGTTCTCTTTGAAGTAGAGAGCATATTTTCCGGCTGGGGAGGCTCCATATAGATTTGTGAAGTTATTCAATATCAGTTTCTTATCTCCTGTTGAAGTATTAACAACATAGTGGTCGTAATGTACCTGTCTGAAAGCAGGTTTGTAAGGCGAATCATCAGTTGCAAGTGTGTAACGGCCGTCAGATGTGGGTGTTGCCCTTCTCATTTTTTCATCCGTTATTCTTATCACACTTCCGTCATTTACATTCCAGGCGAACAGGTAAGAAAAATCCTTATCGGTATTGTACTGAATTTTCTGTCTGGGTTGAATGGGGTCATCCTTCCAGTGCCATATATCTACTCCCGGCAATTTCTCATCATCCTTCTTTTTATCTTTCTTCTCCTTAACGGTCCAGTCGAAGGCACCGAAGAATATGGTATTATGGTTATCAGAAATAAGGGGTCGGAAGTTTTCATGTATCCTCATGTTTGACGGGAATTTGTTATCGTTACCGGGCTTCCACGAACTTATCTCAGGTTTGGTGTTTACTTTTCTTACAGTGAAAAGAATATGATTTTCCTCAACATACCCGGTATCGGTATATGCTTTCAGAAAGGCGAGGGCATCTCCCTCTCTCTCCCACACTAAGTTACGGTAAACAGCAGTGTCGTTATCAAGGAATTCTGTGTTGTAGTTATCGAGGTTCATCAGCTCAACGCCATTTCCTTTTTTATCTTCAGCGCTGACAATATATGCAATACGGTTACCCGGTTTATTGACTCCGTACTCACTGATATTTGCAATATTCTTTATGGTGCCGGTCTTTAGATTATAAAGGAAAATATCTTTTGTTTTGCTGTTTTCAGGAGCATATCCGCTTAATACCAGATGCCCGGCATTCCTGGAAAAACTGAAAGATCCCGTATTTTCAAAGATCCTCTCGGTTCCGGTGGCAAGCTCCAGCAGCCTGGTTTTATATTTAACCGCTTTCTTCTGTTCCCGCATCTTTTCCAGTTCCTTTTCGCTGTACCCGATCCGGCAGGCGGCCCATTTTGAATCAGAAGAAAAAATCAATCCTGTTGATAGCGGGTATTTATATAATTTTCCGGTTTCGGCGTTCTTTATGAAAAGAGTGTCATCTCCGTCAACGAGAGAAATATTCCATGCCACCCATGAGCCGTTATCGGAGATGGATGTAGAACCGAGACTCTGCCATTTTGCATAATTTTCAGGCTTGATTGTGGGGAGAGTATCCTGTGCTGTGACAGAAAAGGAAATAACCAGCAATATTGCAGCTGTTACAAGAGTCTGGAGGAGGTCTTTCATTTCAGAGGTATTTACTTTATATGATTTATCAAAACCCAAATGTAGAAAATATAAGTTTAAGGCAATAACCTGCGGCCTGTCGAAATCACAGCGGACAGGATGTTTAATCAAAAGCGCAATTAAGTCGATTATTTTAAGCTGCATATACCTGCTGATGTGATTAGAAGGGCTTATTGTGCTTAGCCGGCGCGATGTTACGTATTGGTTGTTCCACCTGTTAAATTGTAGTGAGATGGGTTATAAGATTTACCTCAACCCAAGTGGTTTTTTAAGCAGTACCGGCTGCGACCATGAATTTTTTCCATCATAAACACTTGTTACCAGACACATGATCCGGTTATTATGTATCAGCAAC
>JAFGXX010000112.1 GCA_016936435.1 Bacteroidales bacterium | reverse complement strand
GCCTGCGCCCCTGTCAAACGATGAATACCTTTTCTTACGCATTTTCAGATAATCGCTTTCATTCAGAACTTTATCAGCAACCAGAAGGGCCCTTGCGAAAGTATCCATACCACTTACGTGGGCAATGAAAATATCTTCGGGATCGGTTGAATTTCTTCTTATATGGGCATCAAAATTTATCCCTCCGTTCTTAAATCCTCCTGCCCTGAGTATTACCATCATGGCCTCTGTTATCTCATATATATTTGTCGGGAATTCATCCGTATCCCATCCATTCTGGTAATCGCCCTTGTTGGCATCAATGCTTCCAAGCAGGCCGGCGTCGGCGGCAACCTGAAGATCGTGAGCAAAGGTATGGCCTGCAAGAGTGGCATGATTAACCTCTATATTCAGTTTGAAATCCTTTTCGAGACCGTAATGACGAAGAAAGCCGACTACAGTTCCTGCATCATAGTCATACTGATGTTTGGTGGGTTCCATAGGCTTGGGCTCTATAAGAAAAGTTCCCCTGAAACCTTTCTTCCTTCCATAATCACGGGCAAGGGTAAGCATCATTGCAAGATGATCCAGTTCGCGCTTCATATCGGTGTTATGAAGGCTCATATAACCCTCTCTGCCTCCCCAGAATACATAATTCTCGCCTCCCAGCTCAATAGTTGCATCTATAGCATTTTTAAGCTGAACCGCTGCATTGGTTACCACAGTAAAATCTGGATTTGTAGCAGCCCCGTTCATATAGCGGGGATGAGAGAAGAGATTGGCAGTACCCCATAAAAGCTTAATCCCTGTCTCCTTTTGCAATTTCTTCATGAGAGGAACATATTTGTCCAGCCGTTTCTCAATATCAAATACAGAACCTTCGCCACCTACAACATCCACATCATGGAAACAGTAATAGGGAGCTCCGATCTTTGTTATGAATTCAAAGGCAGCCTCCAGGCGCTGTGCTATTTTATCATCCTGGGAAAGGTCTTTCCATGGATAAAGATGGGTTGCATTTCCAAACTGGTCGGTTCCGTCACCACAGAAAGAATGCCAGTAAGCTACGGCGAAACGAAGATGGTCCTTCATTTTTTTGCCCGACACAACCTGATCGGGATTATACCATCTGAATGCCAGGGGATTTTTTGATTTTGGTCCCTCATACTTAATCTGTCCGATACCGGGATAGAATTCTTTTTTTCCTTTGTAGATCATATCTGTAGAATTTTAGTTGTTTAAATTTCGCGATCCTGTAAATATTAATCTTTCTCTTTTATTTTTGATTTTTCTATGTTTCCTGAACCCATTAATAGCTATGGTCCCTGCTCCTTCCTGAAAATAAAATCCATTACCTCAGAATCGTCATGAGGTGACCGAGCCAGTTATTGTATGCAGATTCATACTCTTCTGCCTTCGATTTATCCGGTTCGACAGAAGCCACAGCTCTGAGTCCTGCAAATGCTTCTTTGTCCGATTTGTAATATCCGCATCCTATACCCGCTCCCCTGGCAGCTCCGACCGCGCCGTCGGTGTTGTACAGATCAATGCGGATGCCGCAGATACACGACAGTGCTTCCCGGAAAAGAGGGCTGAGGAACATATTTGCCGAGCCTGCCCTTATTACAGAAGGTACTATTCCGCTTTCTTTCATTATATCCAGTCCGTAACGCATTGAAAAAACGATACCTTCCTGTGCTGCCCTGTAAAGATGAGCGTTTGTGTGAGTATTAAAATTAAGACCCCGTATACCAGCTCCCACATCCCTGTTCTCGAGGATCCTCTCGGCTCCGTTGCCGAAGGGCACTATAGTAAGTCCTTCGGAACCCGGTTTGATCTTTGCCGCCATCTCGTTCATTTGATTATACGACAAAATGTTACCGGTGTTACGCCTGAGCCATGAATTGAGTATCCCGGTGCCGTTTATGCAAAGCAGCACTCCCGCCCGCGGAGAAGTCGCGGAATGATTAACATGAAGAAAGGTGTTCACCCTCGACAGCTGATCGAACTTCCTCTGATCGGTTACACCGTAGATTACTCCTGAAGTGCCTGCTGTAGCTGCAACCTCACCCGGCTGAAGAACATTAAGCGAAAAAGCATTGTTGGGCTGATCACCGGCACGATATGAAACCGTTATGCCGTGTGGCAGTCCAAGTTCATCAGCAACACTATCTGTTATATCTCCCTGATGCGAAAAAGAATTTACCGGATCAGCCAGAAGCGAATGGTCGAACTCAAAGAAATCCATCAGTTCGCCGGAGATATCGTTCCTGACAAAATCCCAGAAGATGCCTTCTGATAATCCCGAATATGTCGTTAGTGGCAGTCCTGTCATCCTGAGGGCTATGTAATCTCCCGGAAGTAAAATTTTGTATACCTTTCTGAACAGATCCGGTTCATTTTCCTTAACCCAGGCAAGCTTTGCAGCAGTGAAATTGCCAGGAGAATTAAGAAGACGGGAAAGACAGAGATCATTCCCAAGAGCTCTGAAAGCTCTTTCACCGTATTCGACCGCCCGGCCGTCGCACCAGATTATTGAAGGCCGCAAAGGCCTGTATTCGCGGTCTACAATCACGAGCCCGTGCATCTGATACGATATTCCAATTGCGCCAATAAGGTGTCTGGCGTCGCCAAGCTGAACATTGCAGTCTGCTATGGCGGCCTTAAGATTAGTCCACCACATATCCGGATCCTGTTCTGCCCAGCCTGGTTTTTCTGCAATGATCTTCATCTCTTCTGCAGGATGAAAAGCCGTTGCCAGACAGGCCCCTGACTCTCCGTCAACAACCGACACTTTTACGGATGAGCTTCCCAGATCTATACCAAGTAGTAACATAATATTATAAATTTTCCAAAGTACTTAAAGTTATAATTTATCTTCATGCCTGCCTATGCATTTCTACCAGTAAAATATTGTCCCGTCAGTTTTTCTGTTAACCGGCAGTGACGCCATCTCATAAGGATATTCTGCTGCTTTCTTTTCGTCTATGTCAACTCCTATGCCGGGGCTGTCATCAACGAACATGAATCCGTCATCATAACGATAGTTAATGCTGAATACTTCATGCACTATATCCTGATGGGGCATATATTCCTGAATACCAAAGTTGTTTATGGCTGTATTGAAATGAAGTGCGGCGGCAAGATTAACAGGCGACAGGTCGGTGGCACCATGAAAACCTGTGTTAATATGGTACACTGATGCCATCGCTGCCACTTTAAGCATATGAGTAATGCCTCCGCCGTGAACAAGCGGCATTCTTATATAATCGATAAGCTGTTCGGTTATAAGAGTGGTATGGTCAAATATCGTATTATATACTTCGCCGATGGCTATCGGAGTTGTCGAATGGTGACGTATCAGGCGAAGGCTTTCCTGAAGTTCGCCTGTGACAGGGTCTTCGAGCCAGAAAAGGTGAAATGGTTCAAGTTCCTTTGCAAGGCGGGCACCTTCAACAGGTGTGCAGCGGTGATGGGCATCATGAAGAAGATGGACATTCTCACCATATACATCCCTGACCTTCCTGAACAACAGGGGAAGAAAATTGAGGTATTTTGTTGTATCCCAGGTTTCTTCATGGGCAAGACCTTTTGCAGCCGGCTCATAGGGCCGGTCATCTTTGGGAACCCCGTAGGCATCCTCTATACCCGGCACGCCTGACTGAACCCTGACAGCCCTGAAACCTTTGCTTATCTTTTCTCCCACTTTATCTATTGTCTCTTCAGCGTCCTTACCATTGGCATGGCAATATACGAGGATACGGTCCCTGCTTTTACCTCCTAACAGATTGTACAGCGGGGTATTGAGTGATTTGCCCTTGATATCCCATAATGCCATGTCGATTGCGGAAATGGCCGTAAGGCTCACTGAGCCCCGGAGCCAGTAAACACCCCGGTAGAAGTAGTGCCAGATATCTTCGATCCTGCAGGGGTCTTTTCCGATAAGCGCTGGAATACAATAATTTTCAAGGTATGCTACAACAGCCTTCTCCATACCGTTCAATGTGGCATCGCCCAGACCGTATATTCCTTCATCAGTCATAATTTTCAGTGTCACGAAATTTCTTCCCGGACAACTTAAGATCACTTTTGCTTCGGTTATTTTCACGGTTTTACAGTTATTAGATCTCTTTCCAGGTTCCTTTACCTTTTATGTTTGAAATATACCTGCTGCATTTTAGAATCCGATTGAATTTCCACCGTCAACCGGAAGAATTACCCCTGTGATAAATGATGCCTCATCCGACACAAGAAAATAAGCTGCATTTGCAACTTCCGCGGGCTTCCCAAGCCTTCCCAAAGGAGTTCTTGACAGCACTTTCTGCTTCCTCGCAGCATCCTTATCGAGAGCTACCGACGACATGTTGGTACGGATGAAACCCGGCGCGATACAATTAACCCGTATTCCCATTTCGGCGAGTTCAACCGCCATAGCGCGGGTCATCCCTTCTATTGCCGACTTGGAAGCAGTATATGCTATAACATAGGGAATACCATATATTGCCGCCATCGAGCTTATATTGAGAACGGCTCCTCCGCACTGTTCGTGCATAAAACCTGCCACCGCCCTGGTAATACAAAATGTTGAAGTCTGGTTTGTAAGTATGATATTCTGATACTCTTCATCAGTAAGCTCCAGAATGTTCTTCTTAAGATTTATGCCTGCGTTATTGACTAGAATGTCTATCTTCCCGTACTTGTCAATTATCCTTTGGACCATTTCCGGTATTGACTTAATATCAGAAAGATCGCACTGAAAGAAGTCGGAATTTTCGCCCAGAACCGAGCATGCATGCTTCAGCTTCTTCACATCCCTGCCCACAAGGATCGTTATTATCCCTTCATCTGTGAATTTCTTTGCTATCGCCAGTCCTATCCCTGAAGCACCACCTGTTATGATTGCTGTCTTTTTCATGACTTAAATTTTTATCCTGTTACGTCTTCCAACTTCCAACTTCCAACTTCAGCCTTCTCCTACATCCCCCTGGTTATACCCGGGATATCGGTATATCTGTGTCTCCGGTAAAAATCGAGATCGTGTTGCGGTGCTTCCACACCTTCAGGTATGGGCATCTTTGAAAATGTCTGAAAATACAGAATACATCCATCCTTCCATATCCTGGCATCCCTTTCCTGCTTTGTCAGCAGAGCTTTTACTTCCTCAAATCTGTTGTCATCGACAAACTGTTTTAATCCTTCCCACTCCTTCTGCATCCATCTTACCGACATCACGCCATCATTGTATCTGGCACACATCTCATCCCAAAGGGTTCTTCCCGATTTCATCCTGTAGTCCCATGGCAAATGATGAAACCAAAGAAGGAGGTTTTCCGGACAGGTTTCAATATTTTCATAAAGCTCCCTGACAGGCTGGAAATACTGAGCCACGGCGTCAGATCCCTTTGATGTCCTGTCGAAACCTATCCCTGCCGTATCGGCCTTGTGATAATAAACTGATGTCCAGTCCTGTCTTCCCCTGTCAACCCAGGGACCAGGACCGTAATGATGACCTGAATACATTATATGGTGTAAGCCCAGGGGCGTCATATAGTTAACAGCAAATTCGCGTGAGCCGAGCATCATTTTAAGGATCCTTTCAACCGCAGTCTGCTCTCCGGTAAAAGTCATCCTTATCCATTCGTCAGCAATATCGGCAGAATTCATTTCGGGATTCCATGCCAGACGTCCGAATGCATACCAGTTTGCCTGAGCGAAAGGATGTCCGGTCCAGTTCCTTTTGTTTCCTATGTTCGAAACTCCTGCCATTGCTGTCAGAGTGTGGCCGCCGACGGTTCCGTCAATAATCCCGGCTACCTGAGTACCCTTGCCTCTGGCATAAGTGTCCGATTTAAGACATTCCTCAAAAAGAGGAGCGAGGTATACAAGGTGAACCGATGAACCGAGGTATTCCTGTGTTATCTGTAGCTCCGGCATCAAGGGTGTTTTTGGCATGGCTCCGAAGAGGGGATGAAAAGGCTCTCTTGGCTGAAAATCAATAGGGCCGTTTTTAACCTGGACAAGAACATTTTCCCTGAATTTTCCATCGAGGGGAACGAATTCATTATAAGCCTGTTTAGCCCTGTCGTCAGGAACATTGTTATCGTAAACGAAGGCGCGCCACATTATGATCCCACCGT
>JAFGXX010000111.1 GCA_016936435.1 Bacteroidales bacterium | reverse complement strand
TGCAACCTGCAACCTGCAACACTTGATTTTTTATAAAATTTAATACACATAATATGGGACGTCCAGTTACACTTTTTACAGGCCAGTGGGCAGATCTGCCGCTGGAAAAAGTATGCCGTAAGGCAAAGGAATTCGGATACGATGGCCTTGAGCTTGCATGCTGGGGTGATCATTTTGAAGTCGACAAGGCTACCGATGCTTATTGCAGGGCAAAACGCAAACTACTCGACAAATATGGTCTTAAAATATTTGCCATCTCGAGTCATCTTGTCGGTCAGGCCGTTGCCGACCGTATAGATGAACGTCACAAAGGAATCCTTCCGGCGTATGTTTGGGGCGACGGTGAGCCTGAAGGAGTAAGAAAAAGAGCGGCAGAAGAGATGATAAAAACAGGGGAAGCAGCTAAAAAGCTTGGCGTTTCCATTGTTAACGGATTCACAGGCAGTCCGATATGGCATCTGGCCTACTCCTTTCCCCCTAACATCCCGAAGATGATCGACGACGGGTTTAAAGAGTTCGCGAAGAGATGGAAGCCGATCCTCGATGCATACAGGAAGCTCGGAATAAAATTCGGGCTGGAGGTTCATCCCACAGAGATAGCCTTCGACATTTCATCCGCCGCCAGAGCAATAAAGGCTCTTAACAATCATCCTGCTTTCGGGTTCAATTACGATCCCTCTCATTTCGGTTATCAGGGTGTCGATTATATAAAATTCATTTACACCTTCGCCGACCGTATCTTTCATGTTCATATCAAGGATGCAGGATGGTCCGACATTCCGGCTGAAGCAGGTGTTTTCGGTGGCCATACGGAATTCGGAACCCAGGGAAGATACTGGGATTTCAGAAGCCCGGGCCGTGGCAACATAAATTTCGAAGAGATAATCAGAGCCCTTAACCGTATCGGTTACAGAGGACCCTTATCGGTGGAATGGGAAGACAGCGGAATGGATCGTGAGCATGGTGCTGCTGAAGCTTGTGCCTACGTCCGATCCGTCGATTTTCCTCCTTCCGACATAGCCTTCGATGCAGCATTCGAAAAATAATATCATAATCAACCAACCAATCAACCAAACCTTTCAATGGATACCACAATCAACAAAACCCGTTTGTTCAACGCAAGCTGCGTTGCACTGGTAGTCACAGCCCTGGCCTTTGCCACAAGAGGCTCATTTGTTGAAGCATGGGCCCTGGAATTCGGTCTCACTCATACACAGGTGGGATGGATAGTAGGGACAGCCTTCTGGGGCTTCACCCTGGCTATGGTCTTCGGAGGTCCCCTTGTCGACATAATAGGACTGGGACGCATACTGGGCATTGCTTTCCTGTGCCATGTTGCAGGGATAGTCCTTACAATAGTAGCCACAGGATTCTGGACACTTTTCATTTCTACTCTTTTTGTAGGCATAGCCAACGGTAGTGTGGAGGCTGCCTGCAATCCGCTCATAACGAGTATGTACACTGAAGAGAAAACCAGAAGGCTCAACAGGTTCCATGCCTGGTTCCCGACGGGCATCGTCATTGGCGGACTGATAGTTTATCTTTTCAATA
The DNA here is from genome assembly GCA_016936435.1 of Bacteroidales bacterium. Classification (GTDB taxonomy): domain Bacteria; phylum Bacteroidota; class Bacteroidia; order Bacteroidales; family VadinHA17; genus LD21. Next base: position 9,021 of record JAFGXX010000111.1, on the reverse strand, counting down.
ACATAGGATTGGAAAACTGGCGTTATTCGATGGCTATAATGCTGATACCGACTTTCATTTATGGTTACATGTTCCTGAATAAAAAGTTTCCGCAGACCGAACGGGTCGTTTCGGGATACTCATATAAGGATATGCTCAAGGCCTGCATCAGCCCTCTGTTTGTTTTTATGGCTTTGTGCATGATACTTACCGCAGCCACAGAACTTGGTACCAACCAGTGGATCGCCGCACTCCTCGCCAACGTGTCCGATAATCCCATTCTCCTGCTGGTATGGATTTCAGGTATTATGGCACTGGCCCGTCAGTTCGGAGGCACATTTGTTCATAATACACGTCCTACGGTTATCCTGCTGGCTTCATCGGTACTTGCCTTTGCAGGACTGATACTTATGGGCTACACCAAAGGGGCTATGGTATTTGCAGCAGCAGGTATTTTTGCCCTCGGTATTGCTTTTTACTGGCCTACCATGCTGGGATTCGTCTCCGAGAACATACCGCAGAGCGGAGCACTGGGACTGGCAATCATGGGAGGTATTGGTTTTTTGGGTGGTGCGATTGCACAACCCTCACTGGGAGCCATCTTCGATGCCCAGACGGCAGCTGCCATCCCATCCGGAGAGGTCCTCGAAGTTTTGAAAAATGCAGCAGCAGGAACTGCCGGGGCTGCAGAATGGGCTAGAGCTCAGCTGACAGGAGGGGCTAACACATTGAAATATGTTGCCATAGTTCCGGCTGTGCTGATAGCCGCATTCACCTGGCTGCATTTCAGAAAAAAATAAAGATATGCCCTGTGAAAACAGGAAGAGCAAAAAAGATTTGAAGCTCAGTTGATAAGGGGAATCATTTTAAAAATTATTAACTAACATAACCGGAAATACATGGAAAAAATTAAAATGGGGATGATAGGAGGCGGTATAGGAGCATTTATTGGAGATGCACATCGCCGTGCTTCAAGAATTTGTAACGACTATGAACTTGTCGGAGGAATTTTCGACGCCGACCAGGAAAAAAGCAGGGAATTTGCCGTATCGGAAGGAATAAATCTCACCCGGGTCTACAAAAACATCGACGAGATGATAAAAAAGGAACTTGCCCTTCCGAAAAATGAACGTATGCAGGTTGTTTCGATTGTAACACCAAATGCCCTACATTTTCCTTTCGCCGGCAAACTCCTTAAGAACGGGTTCAACCTGGTATGCGAAAAACCCATGACAATGACTGTCAGTGAAGCTCTTGCCCTCGAAAAACTGGTAAAGGAAAAGAAACTCACATTTGCCCTTACTCATACCTATACCGGATATCCTATGGTGAGGCAGATGAGAGACCTCATTAAAAAAGGTGTGCTGGGGACAATACAGAGGATAGACGCACAGTATTACCAGGGATGGATAAATTCGATAATTTACGGAACAGGCAGCAGAATAACCGGCGTATGGAGACTCGACCCGAAACATGCCGGGGTGAGCAGTTGCATGGGCGACATCGGAGTGCATGCCTTCAACCTGATAGAATATACAACAGGACTCGAAGTTAAGGAAGTACTGTCGGACCTCAACTCAGTGAAGGAAGGTATTAAACTCGATCTCGACGGAACTGTTCTGATACGATTCAGCAATAAAAAGCTGAAGGGTGTCATCAGAGCCAGCCAGGTATGTGGTGGTCTGGAAAACGACATCATCATATCGGTTTACGGATCAAAGGGAAGCCTCAGATGGGGACAGGAAAATCCCAATTACCTGTATCATTACAGCGATACGGAGCCTACAAAGATATACAAGCCGGCACACGGTTACAACATGAAAAATGCCGAGGAGGCTCATACCATGCCGGCCGGACATCCGGAAGGAATATACGAGGCTCTTGCCAACATCTACAAGGGAGCTGCTAAATCGATCAGGAAGAAAAAATTCGATCCCTGCGAATTTCCGACTGTCCATGACGGCGTAAGAGGGATGAAGTTCATCCATTCTGTCGTCAATTCGAATGCAAAGGGGAATGTGTGGGTAAAGGTTTAAGGTTTAAGGTTTAAGGTTTAATAGAATAGAAAATGAGAAAAGAAGAAAAAAAAAGGAATCTTTCGCGACGGCAGTTCGTTACAATGACTGCCGGAGCTGCATCACTGGCAATGATACCCTTTGATATTGCATCCGGTTTTTCCCTGGCAAAGAAACCAGATTCAAAATTCGGAGGGGTACAGATCGGAGCCATTACCTACAGCTGGCGAAGCATGTCACCCACTGCTGAGGATACTCTTAAATACTGTGTCGAATGCGGTATAAGTTCAATTGAATTAATGAGTAACACGATTGAGCTTTATGCAGGCATCCCTCAGGCTCCTCCCAGGCTGCCTCGTGATGCCAGTGATGAACAGAAATCTGCCTACCAGAAAGCATCTGCCGAAGCACGGGAAAAGCAGAGGGAATGGAGGACTACAGTTCCGATGACAAAGTTTGAGGAACTGAGAAAGATGTATAATAAAGCTGGTGTGAAGATCCATATTGCAAAGTTCTCTCCCGAAAGCTGGTCTGACGGGGAGATAGAATATGCCTTCCGGGCGGCTAAAGCTCTAGGAGCCAGGGGAGTTTCCAATGAGATAGGTGAAAGAGCCTGTGAAAAACTCGGACCCGTTGCAGAGAGACACGGAATGTTTGCGGTCATGCACCAGCACCTTCAGCCAGGGCAGCCGGGGTGGACATTCGAGAAGTTTCTGGCATATTCCCCCGCCATTATGTTAAATTTCGACGCAGGTCACTATTTCGGGGCTACAGGTCTGCACCCTGGAGAACTTATCGAAAAACTCCACGACAGGATCTTCACCGTTCACATGAAGGACAAGACAGGCCCTAAAGGAACTCCTCCCAACACCAACATGGAATGGGGCAAGGGAGATACTCCGATAAAAGACATATTACTGCTTATTCAGAAAAACAAATGGCCTATAGGAGTGGATATCGAACTTGAATATCCGGTCCCGGAAGGTTCCGACGCAGTAAAAGAGGTTAAGAAGTGTGTTGAATACTGCAGGAATATACTAACCTGAAAAAGAAGTTTTATTTCTTTTTCCTGGTCAGCATTACTGCTGCGCCGCCTATAACAATAACTGCAGCCACTATTCCTATAATCAGGCCAACAGATGTTTTCCCTGATTTTGCCTGGGCTGTGGTATCTTCGTCTTCGATGTCGTAATACTGGGTTGGCCTGGCTTCGGTATCCATATTGACCGTATCTTTCTGAGGTGCAGGTTGCTGTTGTGCTGAAACTGCAGTAATTCCACTGATGGTAAGTGCCACTGCCAGTGCAATAGCAAGAATTGTTTTTTTCATTTCAATTTGTTTTTATTTGATTTCTGTTCATATATTAATGCTGTATCATCAAGCTTCTCTGCAATATCCGGATCGGTATCCCTGTATGTATCTGCCAGAGCTCTTATCGCAGGTACATATCCGGGGTTAACACCCAGACACTGCCTGAGATACTTCCTGGCCCTTTTAACATCAGAGGGTGCAGCTACCCTGGCTGCTTCAACCCAGGCATCAAAATACTTGATATTGACACCTGTGAGTCTTTCATAATACTGCAGCGCCGTCAACGTATCCCCCCTGTGTGCTGCAATGTTTCCAAGATACATCAAGATCGGTTCAAAATCAGGGTTTATCTCAAGACCTGCTTTAAGAACCGAGTCGGCTCCGGCATGATTGCCCTGGTCATACAATGCGCATGCAAAGTTATAAAAAATCATTTCATCTTCATCACAAACCTTTACAGCATTGGCCAGAAGAACTACAGCCTCATCACTGCGACCTTCCTTTAAAGCCCTGTAACCCTGATAATCATCCTTCGTTTCTCTTTTCAGAACAGCACATAAAGGGACATCATCAGCATATACAACGTGTATTGCATCAGCAGGAGGCCATTTCTTTTCCTTTAGTCTGAACGGAGGGATATAGCGATTGGTAATAATGGCATAATCCCAGTCATGCATGCTTCGTTCCTCGTTTCTGATATATTTCGTGGTGACGCCCTTCATATCCCTGAAATGCCATTTTACCGAAAAAGTTGCAGCAACGTCAGCATTATGAATGTCATTTTCAGTGAAATACTCTTTCAGCCATTCCGATGCTTCTGTCTGTGCCACGTAATAATAATCGGTTTCGTAATTACCGTGAGCTCCGCTTAAGCCTCCTGCAAGCTGATTATAATATATGTAAGAATATACGGGGTTGCGCGCCATAAAAAGAAGGGGATGAAGAGAGGCTATGATGAGGGCTGCAGCCAGCAAGATTTTGATGATCCTGCCTTTAAGCCACGATATGAAGAAACTGATTCCTGTAGCGGCAAGCAGTATAAGCGGGGGGTATACGAACAAAAACTGCCGCCATGAGCTGTAGAGGTTTGACTTCTCCAGAAGGACAAAGAAAACAGGAAAAAATATCGCAAAAAGAATGAGCAGATAATGTAATATTTTTTTTGAAAGAATAGCTTTTTTAACCATCAGCAGGAAGATCAGAAAACCGGCTGAAACGATGAGGGGAATGGTTATAAGCATCGATTTTGTAAGGTAGTACCAGGGCATCATGTCGGACCAGATGACTTTTCCTTCGAATATCTGACGGAAGGTGGCCGAGAAATGAGCCATAACCCTATATGAATCAAGCACATTCACAAGAGGAGCTTCCAGAGCGTAGGGCCATAAAAGTATACCTGTAAAATATGCTGCCCCTGAGGCAAGTGTGATGATTATGAGACCGTATGAAGCTGCTCGGTAATCAATACGTCCGGAATTATACCTGTCGTAAAATACCGAAACAAGTAAAAACAGATACAGATAACAAATCAGTAACAAACCTCCTGCCCTGATACTTATTGAAAAAGCGATACTCAGAATGAGCAGTGCAACATCGGGGGGACGGAAGCTCCTTTCGCCAAAAAGAACCTTCATCATGAAGTAAAGACCTGCAATATATGACAGTGCAAAAGGGATGTCCTTCAGGTTATTCTGGGCATGGCCCATAAATGTTGGTGAAACGGCGAACAGAAAAAGGACGATAAGCCCGGTACCGTATCCTGAAAGCCACACTGCAAAAAGAGCTGTAACGACAACGGCAAGCCACCCGGCCAGAGAGCTCATATAATGACGAAAAGTGTAAACGTCGTCTATCCTGAACCACTTTGCAAGGATGGTTACAAAATTATCATAAGATTGTCCGTAATACTTCAGGTGCGATTCCGGAGTGTCGAGCGAAGATCTGTCACTGCCTCCTGAGGCAAAATAATCGTATACTTCCAGCGAGTGATCATAATGGAGGACCTCATCGCATGAGATTCCGGCATTGCGGCTCAGAAGGAGCATCGCAACCAGAAGGACCAGGGAACCTGCATAGAAGATATATTTCAATCCTGCAGCCTTCATCACTTCTGCGATTTGCCGTCATATATCTTTCTGATGAAAAAAAGAGGTCTGTTCTGTGACTCCTTGTAATTTCTGAAAACATATTCACCCACCACGCCCAGGAATACCAGCTGTATCGAGCCCAGGAAATAAATGCTCAGAAGTGTTGAAGACCACCCTGGTACTGCTATTCCCGTTACCTTGGCAAAGATGACCCAGATGCCTGCTCCCATAAAAACAAGGGTGCCCAGAGTACCTAAAATCAGGCACAATCTGATAGGGAAATGGGAAAAAGAAAAAATGGCATCCGAAGCCAGGATAAAAAGTCTCCTGAGACTCATTTTTGATTTACCCCTGAAACGATTATCCCTTACAAATTCGACCTCACCGTGCCTGAATCCTATGAAGGATCTCATTCCGGGAAGATACCTTACCTTTTCACTCATCGAAAGGAGAGCTTCCAGGGCATTTCTTTTCATCATCGAAAAATTGCCGTAATTGTCCATATCCTTCAGGTCACCTATTATTCTGAAGATATTATGAAACAACACTGCGTACAGGTTTCTGCCTTTATTTCCCCTCCGGCTGCTCTTTTTCCCATCTACAACATCGTAGTCTCCGGATGTTATCTTCCTGTACATTTCAACGAGCAGTTCCGGGGGATCCTGAAGGTCTCCGTCCATCATGGCCACTATATCACCCCGTGCATGTTCAAGTCCGGCAGAATATGCAGCCTGGTGCCCGAAGTTCCTCGAAAGCGAGATGATGGTGAGATTTTTATTTTTCTCCCTGTGCAGCAGGAGTTTATCCAGACTTTTGTCACTGCTCCCGTCATCAACAAAAATAATCTCATAGTCAGACGCAAAAGAACTGACGGCTTCCACTGTACGGCCGACGAGCTCATCTATGAGCTTCTCCTCATTGAATATTGGAATTACCAGTGAAAACATTGCTATTGCAATCTCTCCAGTGCAAAATCTACATCATCCTTAAGTTCTTCTACTGAACTAAGTTCTTTCACAACGGGAAGGCAATAATCCGAACCCATCCAGCTCAGTTCCCTGATAATAAGCCTTTTTGCTTCAGCCGTTGCTGTAGTATTCTTAAGTACCTCCACCATTTTCTTCTCAAGCTCCAGTAATCTCACCTCGTCGCCTGACGCTTTACGGATCTCGGTCTGAAGCCATGTAAAATATTTAGTGCTCTGGCTGATATCGTAGCTGGCTATGTTTTCAAAGGCTTCGTGGCTGTCAATTGCCTTAAATCCGGAACGGACAACCGAACCTGCTGCGGTGGGAAAATCTGATGGCAGTTCCTGGGTAACTGATCCCGTTGCAGCCCATTCTGCTCCCCTTTGCAGTGTAGTAATGAATCCGGCACAGTGCAATGCCCTGCTGCCTTCCTCATCGGGTGTGCCAAGCATGGTGACAAAGATCCTTCCCTCGCCCAGGGTTCGTGCAGCCATAACAGGCAGTGTCATCCTTCCTCCCTGTCCTGCAGATGCTGTGGCAAGCAGCACACCCTCTTCTCCGGCAGGATCGATGCCTCTTGTGAGAACATCATCAGGATGGAGCCAGCGAACCGGAAGGCCTTTGGTAACAGGATGATCGGTATTAACAGTCCGGACCTCAAATTCTGTTCTTCTTGTCACCGATACCGAATCAAATGATGAGGCCAGCGGCGAATTTACTGAATTGAAAAGCACCACTCCTCCCCCGTTTTTCACGTAGTCTGTCAGGGCTGTGACAGTATTTTCAGGCCACTGGTCACCTTCATAGTCGATAACAACAAGATCGTACCTCATGAAGGCCGGATCAAATCCCGACATATCTTCTCCCTTCGGGGGAGTAAGAATTATCTTCGACCTGAAAAGACCCGTTTCATCAAGTATCTGCTTTACAGTCTCGGAGCTTTCCATCCAGTTATGGCTGCTCTGTCCGGTAATGATAAGCGTTTTGTTGACTTCACTTCTGCATGACGGAAGAAGCGCTATAAGCAACAATGCTGCTGCAATTGATATATAATTTTTTCTCATGGTGCTTAAATTATACTGTTGGTAATTCCCAGGGTTTCCTGTAAGGTCTTGAGAGAAGCCTTGCGGCACGGGGATTTCCGATTATCTCCTCCTTGTCGGGATCCCATCTGATGGTTTCGCCTGTAGTCATGGCGATTTCTCCAAGCAGGCCGGTGCAGATAGCCCTGTAACCAGGTTCAATCGGGGCTATTGTAGGTTTACCCGTCCGGACGCCTTCGATAAAGTTAAGCCAGTGATTTTCGCTTTTATAAAGATGTATTTCATTTTCTCCTATCTCCCCTTCCAGCAATTTTGGATCGGAAGCTCTCAGGACATTTCCCCTGTTGGTATGTATCCAGCCAAGGTCTCCATACCATGTAGTTCCCATGCCGTGACGAAGACGTGAAGAATTTGCCACCCTCATTGTCATCCCGTTGGCAAACTTACATGTGAAATCGTATTCAACCGGGGCATTATATATACCTTCGGGCGGATATACGCCCTCACCTGATACCTCTACGGGTCCGGTATATTCCATTCCCGTTCCCCAGTTGGCAATGTCGATATGATGACCAGCCCAGTCGGTCATCTGTCCGCCCGAGTAATCAAGTATCCAGCGCCAGTTCCAGTGGCATACTCCCCGGTAAGGTGTTGCAGGTGCTGGTCCCAGCCACATTTCCCAGTTCAGCTCGGGAGGTACATCCATCACCGGTGGAGTACCTATGCCCTTTCCTCCGTCGGGCAAACCGACTTCTATATGGGATATTTTTCCTGCACGTCCGTTCCTTACAAACTCTGCTCCTTTTCTGAAGTGTGCCTGAGATCTCTGCCAGCATCCTGTCTGCCAGATGATGTTGTTCTTTTTAACAGCAGCCACGATAGCCTGTCCGTCTCTTATAGTACGGCATATCGGTTTTTCTCCGTATACATTCAACTTTTTGTTCGCCACCGCAGTATATATTATTCCGTGCCAGTGATCGGGCAGGGCAAGCGAAACGGCATCAAGTTGTTCTTTTTCAAGAAATTCTCTGTAATCAGAGTAAGTCCGGCAGTCATTGCTTTTATTTGCGGTATCGACCGTTTCCTTAGCTTTTAAAAGACGGGCAGAATCTACATCGCACACTGCAACAAACCTTACAGCATCACCAAGCTTAAGGAAATCCCTCATGTTTGACATACCCTGTGAGCCGGTTCCGATCGATCCTATCACCACCCTGTCTGAAGGAGCTGTTTTCCCTCCCATTCCAAGTACTGATGAAGGAATAATAACCGGCAGAGTAAAGAATCCGGCAGCAGCAGCAGCCGAACGCTTTACAAAAGTTCTTCTGGATGTTTTCGTTCTTGACATAACTTTCAGATTATTTGGCCTTTAAATAATGGTTTCACAGTACTTATCACAGGTGTTCCCGGAACAGGAACATCGAATTGCATATCAACGGGCCCCATTTCAATCTTTGAAGGACCGAGGTCCATGTCGGATTTGTAGATCTCATCCCATGTAATTGCCCTGCCTGTGTATGCTGCAGTCCTGCCCATTATTGCAGTTAGTGTGGCAAGGGCTGTCTGTTCCGCTTCGTTTACATAGTTGCCAGTCCTGATGGCATACACAAGGTGCATG
>JAFGXX010000015.1 GCA_016936435.1 Bacteroidales bacterium | reverse complement strand
CGAAAGGGTCGGAGAAGACAGGATCAAGGAGGTATTTGCCAATTCAGCTTCATCAGCACTTCAGGGTAAAGTGGCCGGTCTTACGGTTGTTAACTCAACCGGTGAGCCCGGAGCCGCAGCTTCTATACTTGTTCGTGGAGCAACCCAGATCTCAGGATCACAGGCTCCTCTCATTATTCTAGATGGTGCCATCATGGAAGGTTCTCTCGGTGATATCAACGTAGATGATATCGAATCAATCGAAGTTGTAAAAGGTGCTTCTGCATCGGCACTTTACGGTTCACGGGCAGGTAACGGTGTTATTGCCGTTACAACAAGGCGCGGGAACATGCTGGCTGAAGGAAAAACTGAGGTCATCGTAAGAAATGAATTTGGCCTCAACCAGCTTGCAAAAAAATATGATCTTGCCACACATCATGCTTTCCAGCTTGCATCCGACCAGGCATCATATGATTATACACGTTATTTCGGTGTAACCTATCCTTCAGAATACAACGGAACAGAGTCAGGAGCTTCCGGTGCCAGAAGGCTTGAAGATGACCAGTATATGGATAATCCCTATGCGAGGGTCTTTGACCACGAGAGTGATATTTTCGCAGGAAACAATTTCATGACTAACTATGTATCTGTCGGCTCAAACCTCGGAAAGACAAACTTCCTTGTATCTTTTGAGAATAATGTGCAGTCAGGTCTTCTGGTTGAAACCGACGGATATAAGAGGAACAGCTTCAGACTGAATGTCGACCATAAAATATCCTCCAAACTTTCAGTATCAGCCAGTAACCTTTACGTTAAATCCACAACACAGGATCCGGGAGGTGCTGATACATACAACGGAGGTCTTTTCTTCGACTGTCTCCTCTATGAACCTGACGTTGATTTCTTCTATCCTAATCCTGATGGTCAGCCATATAACTTCGTGGCCAGCATGTGGCAGGCAGAACAGGAAAACCCTATTTACCAGCTCTGGAAAATAGAAGATAACACGGTCAGAAACAGGATTCTTGGTACCTATAACGCCAAATACAACCTGACAACTTTCTTGAATTTTGAAGCCAAATATGCATTCGAATATTCAACGGCGGAATACACCACTTACAATCCTTACGACACCTATTCAAGGTCAGGAAGCGATCCCGTATATTCACAGGGCTCACTCTCCATTGCCAACACCGAACTCTTTTCAAGGAACGCCCAGGTAACGGCAAATTTCCAGAAGAAGTTAGGGGATTTCAACACAAGGGCAAAGGTCAGTTATCTGTTTGAAAAAGTAACCTATAACAGCAACAGCACCGGCGGTGTTGACTTTTCTCTGGCAGGAGTACCCAGCTTTGATGCTATCAGCGGACCTATCTCCTCGACCAGCTATAAAGATGCCATTCTCGCCAAAAACTATTTCGGAATACTTTATATCGACTACCGCGACAAATATATCTTCGACGGAATGGTAAGATACGACGGATCATCCCTCTTCGGAGCTGATGCCAGGTGGAATCCTTATTACAGGGTTTCGGGTGCCTACAGGATCTCGGAAGACGTTTCAATCCCCGGTATCCAGGAGCTCAAGTTACGTGCAGCTTTCGGAACTGCCGGCCAGCGCCCGGGTTTCTCCGATCAGTACGAAATAGTACCAATGTCAAATGGTCAGACTCTTGGCAAATACCAGTCGGGAAACTCAATGCTTAAACCTTCATTGTCGAAAGAACTTGAAGTAGGTCTGAACATCGAATTCCTTAACAGGTTCAGCTTCGAACTAGTCCGTTCAGAAATCAATACCACCGACCAGATACTGTCTGTTCCTCTTGCTGTTCAGTTCGGAGGATGGGCATACCAGGTCCGAAATGCAGGTAGCCTCAACTCAAAGGTATGGGAATCATCACTCAATATAGCCGTTGCCCGTCAGAAAGATTTTAATTACAATATCGGATTAATCTTCGACAGGGTAAGAACAAAGATCACCCAGCTCGATGTACCTCCCTTTCAGACAGGTCCACAGGGACAGGAAGCCAATAAGGCATTTTACATACGCGAAGGCGAAACATTCGGGGCGATGTACGGATACTCTTTCCTGAAATCACTCGATGATCTTAAGCTTCAGCTTGCTGATCCCGCTGACGTCGATAATTACATGATAAACAGTGACGGATATGTGATCGAAAAGGGAACAGAAGGAACAATTTTCGAAGCTCCGGTGAAAAAACTTGACGAAAACGGCAACCTCTCGTTTGGCAAGATAGGGGACTCCAACCCCAGATTTAAACTGGCCATGACAAATAACTTCTCTTATAAGGGATTCGGGCTATATGCTCTTCTTGAATGGAAAAACGGCGGCGATATCTATAACAAGTCTGCACAGTGGCTGACACGCGACGACAGGCATGGAATGATGGACCAGTATGGCAAAGCCGACCATCTCAAAAAGACAATAACTTACTACAAGATCTTCTATGATGTCAACACTCAGAACGACTTCTGGGTTGAAGACGGAAGTTACCTGAAACTGAGGGAACTCTCTGTTTCATACAGCCTTGACCAGCAGTCACTTGCAGGTTTTGCAAACGGCTATATCAAAGGGATCAGACTTGCTCTTATCGGAAAGAACCTTTACACCCTTACAAAATATACAGGCTATGACCCTGAAGTTCAGACTACCAACGGAACCCAGTATTTTGCTTACGACTTTATGGGATATCCGAACTACAGATCATATTCCGTATCTCTTGAACTGAAATTCTAACGGATAAAAACAGATACTATGAAAACATATAAATACTTAATTCTCTTTTCAGTTGTCATTTCAGTTCTGCTTGCAGGTTGCGAAAGCCTGGAGGTGAAGAATGAAAATGATCCTGATTTCAAGACGGCCTTTTCAAACCCTTCAGATGTCAAGGGTGTAGCCGGTTCGTTGATCAATGCATGGTACCAGACAACACAGGAATATGACGGACCTGCGCTTATGTTATGGACAGGATCTGATGCAGGTACCTGCTCGTGGGGTAATGCAAACATGCGTTGGTTCAGTAATGAACCCCGCGTGGCATTCGACAATACACCAGCCTATACCGATGCTGTCGTAAGTGAAAATTATTATGCCGGACTCTACTCAACACTCTCTTACGCAAACGACGTTATGTCGAAAATTGCTAAAGAAGGAATGGTTTTTACAGCCGACGACGGTACCGATGAAACTCCCCTGGTGGAAGCAATCGCAAGATTGTCTCAGGGTCTCACTCTTGGATATCTGGGCCTTATCTACGACAAGGTTTTCATTGTTACGGAGAATACTGACATAACACAGACTATCGCCACATCTCCGTATAAAGATGTTATCGATACAGCTCTTTTATTTCTCGACGAATGTATAGATATATGTGAGTCTTCTACTTTTGTCCTTCCATCGGGATGGATTACCGGGGGTACCTATGACCAGACCAAAATTGGTGAGCTTGCAAATACCGTTGCCGCACTTCTGTTGTCTTATTCACCCAGAAGCAAAGCCGAAAATGACGCTGTCGACTGGACCAGGGTACTCGGTTATGCCAACAATGGTCTTACCTATGATTTCACTCCTGAATGTGATGGGATCAAATGGTACTCCTACTTTCAGTACTATTCATACTGGGGTGGCTGGGGCCAGACCGACATGAGGCTTGTCAATATGATGGACTCCAGGTTCCCCTCACGCTGGGCTGATGCCGACGTATGGGATGTACTTCCCGCACCGGTAACATCACACACTGACGGGATTGATGACCGGATATTCACTGATTTTGAATTTCTGGATGAATGTGGTTTCAAAACTGAACGCGGCTATTATCACTTCTCATGTTACAGGGGAACACGCCAGGATGATTACATAGCCAATGAATTCGTCGGTCCGACACCAGTTTTTCTTAAGGCTGAAAATGACCTTCTTAAGGCTGAAGCACTTCTTCACACATCAGGACTGGTGCCTGCCCAGACTATTATAAATAACGGCACCAGGGTTACAAGAGGAGGTCTTGCCCCGATAGGAGCAACAGCCACGGAAATCGAAAATGCTATTTTCCACGAAAGGAATATTGAGCTTCATACAACAGGTATGGGCGTTGAATTTTTCACCATGAGAAAAGCCGACAAACTACAGCCCGGAACTCCCCTGCATCTTCCGTTACCAGGACAGCAGCTCGAGGTTAACGTAATGGATTACTATACTTTCGGCGGACTGGGAGCAGGCCAGAAAGGAGAACCCGGTGTTGATGTTTCAGCCGGAGGATGGTTTAAATAGAAATTCTAATAACTATTAATATTGAAAATATGAAAAACAAAATATTAACAGGGCTTGCATTGATGCTGATATCTTTCGGGCTTTTTACCTCCTGTGAGACAGATATGGAGAAAGCCCAGAAGGATTACGATGCATCCCAGGTAGTCCCGAAAGTATTGAGTGTTACAGGAACAACACTGGCACTTCAGACATTCACCTATACTTATACTATTGGCTACAGTCGCGCAGGTTCTACCTGGCAATGGAGCGCTACAGGGGCTACTTTAAACTCTGTAAGTGAGGATACCAGAACAGCCTCATTGACCTTCCCGACAATACCAACCGGAGGGAAAGCACAGTTGAGTATTACAGAAACAACAGTTGGCGGAGCAATCTCAGATCCCAAGGTTATTGAGATACAGGTTAATCCGTTCTGTCCCCTGGAGCCTTCAGGATTTGTAGGAGAATGGCTGGGAACTGATGGAATGGATCTGGATGGTTATTATTTCGACAGTGAAGTAGTTATTTCAGATGCAACGGCCACAACCGTGAAGGTTTCCGGTCTTAATGCAGGGTGGATATCCAATGTCTGGGGTGAGACAGTTACTGATGGAGGAACCATAACCATGATAATTGGCGACGATGGCACTGCCACAATCGAGAACCAGTACATCTTTACAACAGACTATGAGGGTGATCCATATGTCTATAATATTTCAGGAACAGCATACTGGGATAACTGTGGCGCCAGCCCTACATTGACGATTTCTTACGTCCTGGAAACAGACGGTTATTTCCTCCCTGTGGATTGGGCCGGTGATGATTTTCCATGTTTTTATGCGGTCATTACACTTGACACTGATCCGCCTTTGAAGGCAAAATCAATGACAACCAAAACCGGTGTATATTCATTCCCGAAGAAAGAGGATTTCAGAAAGTAAAACCTCAGATAAACAAAATAAAAGGGTGCCCGCGAAGAGCACCCTTTTTTTAAATCCTTAAACTGATTTATCCTAATCAACCTTAATATTTACAAGCTCAATACGGGTGGAGCTGACCCTCAGTATCCTGATCAACATATTTCTTATCCTTATGCTATCGTTGCCGGCCGGGATACTTCCATGGAAATATAATATCATGCCTGCCAGAGTTTCATAATCGTCTTCCTCAGGCAGGTTGAGATGATATTTTTCATTCAGATAGTCTATTTCAAGACGACCGGAGAAGATAAACTCCTTAGGGCTGATGATCTTTTCAGTGAATTCGTTAACATCATGTTCATCTTCAATATCACCCACGATTTCCTCCAGTACATCCTCAATGGTCACCATCCCGGAAGTTCCTCCGAATTCATCGACGACCAGAGCCACATTCTGCTTCTCGCCTACAAACACTTTCAGCAGTTTGCTGGCTGACATCGTTTCAGGTACTATCGCCAGTTTACGTATTGACGATGCTATATCGGGAGGTTGCCTGTATATGTCGGTAAGCTCAAAATAACCTATTATATTATCAATGGTTTCACTGTAAACCAGTATCCTGGAATGCTGTGTATCAATAAATTTCTTTTTCAGCTCTTCTATCGAACTGTTGGCTTCAACAGCCTGTATTTCAGTGCGCGGCACCATGCATTCTCTCAGTTTTACATTCGAAAAATCGAGAGCGTTTTGGAATATCTTTATATTATGCTGTTCTGAATCCTCATCCGCACTGATATCCTTTCCCTGTCCAACAAAATGGTCGAGATCGACCTTTGTAAAAACTAAATTTTCCTGATCATCACCTGCGGATTTGTTTTTTGTGAAGATCCTTAAGAAAAAATTTGAAACTACCAGGCTCAGCTTACTTAACGGATAGAAGATCAGATAGAAAAAAAATGTCGGTATACTCAGTATCCTTAAAAAGAAATTTGGCAGAGCCAGGAATATTGTCTTTGGAAGAAATTCGGAAAATAACAACAGCAGTACGGTCGATAATACAGTATTGATGATAAGAACAAGGATATCTGAGTTTACTAGTGGAAGAAAGATGGGATTGAAAAGACTGGCAAAAAAGAGACCATAGATGACCAGGGCCAGATTATTGCCTATAAGCATTGTGGCAATATACTGCCCCGGGTTTGCTGTGAAGATCCTGATGATATCCGAACCTAAAATACCCTGTTTCCTGTCAAGTTCTATCCGGAGTTTATTTGACGAAACAAATGCTATCTCCATCCCTGAGAAGAATGCTGAGAAGAGCATTGCCAGGAGTATGACTACTATAATGTCCATACCCCAAATTTAGTTTTTTATTCTTTGCCTGTGTCTGATCCAGGCAAAGAGAAACGACACCAGTGCCAGTGCTGCAAAGATAAATGTTCTGCTGCCTCCCGTGGTAATGGCATATCTGATACCTGCGGCAAGTGCCAGTATGCCGGTGGCAATCCAGACGATCTCAATTATTAAAAGGAATTTTTTATTCATCTTTAAGGTAAATAGGGCCTGAGGGATTCCTTATCCTTCTCCGTGTAAGCCGGATGTCGGATTCAAATCCTGTACCCATTATTGTCTGATCATCATTGATGATCTTCACGAATCTTTCAGTATATATCTGATCCTTGCCCTGATCCCAGAAAAGCTGCTCGGTTTCAAGCCTGTCATTGGAAACATTCACCAGCACAACGCTGTCTCTCAGTTCCCAGATCTTTTTCTTATCGTTGTACTTCCCGTATCTTGCAGAAGCATATCCGACGGAATCCTGTTTACCTTCATAAAATACGATGTAAATTCCCTCAACAAATTCCAGGTAAGGTTCATCAATTTTGTCGTAGGAAGTCATTAGCGGAGCCTCCATTCTGAGTTGTAATTTACCCGAATCGGAAAACCAGGTCACTCCATGTCTTATAGTTACAGAGGGAAGCGAAAGTATTTCGGTTTTTCTTATTATTTCAGGTTTTCTTTCGCACGCCAGAATGATAATAGCAAAAACCGGTAAAAGAATTTTTAGGGGCAGCAATCTTTTCCTGTAAGGCATTGAGAGCTCCATCTTTCATTTTTATCAATTATATTTCTGCTTCAGGAACCAAACATCGAACATATTGATACTCAATCCGAAAGTAAAATAATCTTCCTTATGGGTGAAGCTTGCAGCCTCGAGGTAGCGCTGAGTGTAATCAGCGAAAAAATTCACTTTTGAATAGGACCGCCTTAATGGAATGCCGGCCCCTATGCTGACACCTTTCTCCTTAACGGGGTTGCCCTCGAAAGACAGATAATTGCCTCCCAGATGCACTCCTGCCCTGTAATCGATCCTGCGAAGGAAACCGTAGTTGGCAAAACGGTCGGGAGTATATTCAAAGCCGGCCAGCAGTGACCTGATGTCAGTCAGATAACCATCAGAACCGGCAAGTTCGGCATTTGACCAATTTGTGTAAATATAATCCAGCCCCACATTCCATTTATTCTTTTTCCCAATCGATATCCCCGATCTCAAGGTACCCGGGATAAATGCCTTCTCAGAATCATCAGCAATGTAAACCAATGTGTCGGGAGAGGAATAGAGGTTAAACCGGTAAGTAAGTGTCTCGAAATTCGATTTACAGTGTTTCGACAAACCGTAAGAGACCCCAAGGTTAATGAAGTAATCATTTTTTAACGTAGCAGTATATTGTAATCCAAGATCGAAGCCGATTCCGGTCAGCCGGTATTTTTCAGTTGTGTTGGTCTGGTAAGTGTAGAAGTAATCAGATAGATCAAATTCATTCGACCTCCTTAGCGAACCGAAAAGGACAGACATATTTGCACCCGCCGAGATGTTTTTAGAAATATTTAACCCTGTTCCCATAAAGAAACTTGACAAACCACCGCTGCCTTTGTGAAAAGAAGTATATTCTCCCGTAACGGGATCATATCCCGGATCTCCCTCCACCACTGATTCTGAAACATTATAATATCCGTTGCTTATGGGAATAAGCCCAATTGCAACGCCCCATCTACGGGATACCGGAAACCCCATGATAATATGATCGAAGTTGAGATCTTCCGAAAGATCCGACAAAGTTCCGTCTGAGATAAGGTTCAACCCGTAATCAATTCCAAAGTCGAAAATAAATGAATTCGTATCCAGGCTGCTGTATGATGCAGGATTAACAAAGTTAATAGTCAGGTTATCTCTCATAGCGCTTCCTGCTCCTCCCATTCCGAGGCTTCTGTAAGATGCTATGGGTTCTAGTAATCCGAGGTTAAATCGTGCCAGTGGTGAATTAACCTGCTTCTGTCCGGAAGAGTAAAGGGGAATCAGTATCAGTATTGCTGCCAGGATTATTGCCGGTCTTTTTTGCATTGTATTCAAGAATAAAATTTAAGCCATCAATCACTATATCAGGCATATATGTGATTTTGCAGGCCAGTCTGTCCTTTAAATATCCACTATCGCCGCCTGTAAGGATCACCTTAAGTCCGGGATATCTTTCATGAAACGTGCGAATATACTCATTTATTTCAAAAATGAGACCGTTGATCACTCCGGCTGTTATTGCTTCATGTGTATTCCTGCCAGGGGAGTGGTATCTTTCGGCAGTAGCACCCAGAGGAAGTTTCCCCGTAAACCTGTGAAGCGCCCTGAATCGCATGCTTAGTCCGGGAGATATATTCCCTCCCCTGAAAGTCTTTCCATAGATAAAATCATAGGTCACAGCGCTGCCTGCATCAATAATCAGGATGTTGCTTCCGGGAAATGCCTCTACAGCACCGGCCACTGCTGCAATCCTGTCGGGACCAAGTGTCTCCGGCGTTTTATAATGATTTTTAAAAGGTAGTTTCGACCTGTAGGATAGTATATGTACATGAGGGATCCCCCGTGTGGCCAGATCGATGACGAAATCGGGGATATTTCTAACTGTCGAGATTATAGCTTTGTCGAGAGGATAATGACCAAGAAGTTTCTCAAGCCTTTCACAGCTGAAGACCTTCGTGCGGATGGATATTATCTTTCCTCTGCCATCAAACACAGCAACCTTGGTGCTCGTGTTTCCAATGTCGAAGATGAGGTTCATAATGTGTTATATAATGCAAAGATAATAAGAAGTTTGGAGTCGATAAAATTGGAAGTGACTAAAGTACTAAAAGTGCCTAGAGTGCCT
>JAFGXX010000110.1 GCA_016936435.1 Bacteroidales bacterium | reverse complement strand
TTTATTTCATTAACAAATCATCAACGTTCGATTAATATTTTCATCTGTTAGTCAATAAACAATGATATATTGTGACCAGGATTCATCATAATCTTTAATTATTTCTACTTTTGTGGCTTTGAAACTTACTAATGTCAGATTTTCATGAAAGTCCTTAAATTCGGAGGATCGTCAGTCGGAACACCTGAAAGGATAAGAGAGGTAAGGCAGATAGTTTTACGGCAGGAACTTCCGTGCATTGTTGTTGTATCTGCTTTTCAGAGTGTTACAGATCAGTTGCAGGCTATTGCACATCTTGCTGCCCAGGGAGACCCTTCTGCCTGGGATCTTCTCAAGGAGCTTACGGAGAGACACAGGAGCGCAGCAGAAGACCTGGTAAGGGGGAAAGAAGAAAAAAACAAGGTTTTTCATGAGATTGAAAAGATCATTGATGAATTGACCGGGGTATGTACCGGTGTTTTTCTGGTAAAGGAACTTACGCGTCATTCGCTTGACCTTATACTCTCCGCAGGCGAAAGGTTATCGGCCGGGATAATAGCTGCATATTTCGGACAAGCTTGGTTTGCTGATGCCCGTGATTTCATAAGGGCTGAAACCGGACCGACAGGTTCCGGCGTTGATTTCACGGAGACAAACAGACTCATTTCCGAAATATTAAAGGACAGACATGAACTGGTTATAGTGCCCGGCTTCATAGCTTCCGACAAAAAAGGAGAAACGGTGACGCTTGGCAGAGGCGGTTCAGACTATTCAGCCGCAATTATTGCCGCTGCTCTTGGTGCTGAAATGCTTGAAATATGGACAGATGTCGAAGGCTTCATGACTGCTGATCCAAAAAAGGTCGACAAAGCCTATACCATTGAAAGCCTATCATATTCGGAAGCAATGGAACTATCGCATTTCGGTGCAAAGGTCATCTATACTCCCACATTGCGGCCTGTTTATAAGGCCGGAATTCCGGTGCTGGTAAGGAATACTTTCAATCCTTCATCAAAGGGTACACTGATAAACGGCACAGGGCCTTCGCTGGAACGCAGTCCTATAAAAGGGATTTCATCAATCGACAATATCGACCTGTTGACACTTCAGGGACCGGCAATGGTCGGGGTTACCGGAACTTCAGCGAGGCTGTTCGGCGCCCTTGCGGGAAAAAATGTGAATGTTATACTCATAACACAGGCTTCTTCAGAGTATTCAATAACCTTCGCCGTCAATCCGTCAGACACAGATAAAGCATCTGAAGCTATCATTTCAGAGTTTGAAAGGGAGATCATTCATAATAAAGAGCTGAAGATCGTTGTCGAGAAGAACATGTCGGTAATTGCCATCGTTGGTGAACGGATGAAAAACACACCGGGTGTTTCGGCCACCCTGTTCAAAGCCCTCGGGATAAATGGGATAAATGTCGTAGCCACTGCCCAGGGCTCTTCCGAACTCAATATATCGGTAGTATTAAGGAACGAGAACCTGAGAAAAGCCCTTAACGTAATTCACGATGGTTTCTTCCTTTCTCTGTATAAGGAAATGAATCTATTTGTTGCCGGCACGGGTGTCGTCGGATCAAGTCTTCTGAAACAAATTAAAAATCAGGCCCCTCTCCTGTTCAAGGAGAGACATCTTAAAATCAACATCCTGGGTATTGCCAACTCAAGAAAGATGCTAATCGATCCCGCTGGCATTAAGATAGAAAGCATAAGCTCCAGACTAAAGGATGAAGGACTTAAGACAGATCTCCACGAATATGTTGGCATGATAAAAAAAATGAACCTGAGAAATTCAGTTTTTATTGATTGTACAGCCGATTCAAAAGTTGCTTCCGTATACGGAGAACTGCTTTCAGGCTATATTTCAGTTGTTACCGCAAATAAGATAGCCTGTTCGTCAGAATATTCATACTATAGCGGACTAAAAGAAACGGCAGCCGGAAAGGGTGTGCGATTTATGTACGAGACCACAGTGGGTGCAGGGCTGCCGATAATAAAGACAATAAATGATCTGGTTATAAGCGGTGACAGTATTTACAGGATCGAGGCTGTTCTTTCAGGCACGCTTAACTTTATTTTCAACGAGATGAACGAGGATCTGACTCTCAGCCGGGCTATCAGAAAAGCCAGAGATGCAGGTTATTCCGAACCCGACCCCCGTGTTGATCTGAGCGGAACGGATGTGGTAAGGAAAATCTTAATTCTGGCAAGAGAAGCAGGCTATCCTATTGAACAGAAAGATGTTAAAGTCGAGCGTTTTCTTCCCGATGAATGTTTTGAAGGCGACCTGAACAATTTTTATTCGAAAGTTGAAGCTCTCGACGGTGAATTTGAACAAAAGAGAAAGGATTTGATCACAAGGGAAAAACAGTGGCATTTTTTTGCCACACTCGACAATGGCAAAGCCAGCGTGGGGCTTGTGGAAACAGGTAAAGATCATCCTTCTTACAATCTTGCCGGGAGCAATAACATTGTTCTTCTCACCACAGAAAGATACCGTGAGCTACCACTGGTTATAAAAGGTTACGGAGCAGGAGCCGATGTTACTGCCGCAGGAATTTTCGCCGACCTGATGAGGGTCATAAATGTGTAGAAATCGTTTTCTGAAAAATTTCACAGACTGAGAAATCTGGTTGTTGAATGAATAAATAAATCTTATTGAATAAACCAATAAAATACTATTCAACTAATCTTAAGTCGCCGGCAGTTAATTTCCGTCAGGCTCTTCTTAACGGCCTTGCTCCTGACGGAGGATTGTATATGCCATCTTCAGTTCCGCATATCTCACGGCAAAGGATACATGATTACAGGGGTCTGGAATATCATGAAATTGCTTATGACATACTAATGCATTTCATTGGAGATGAGATTGAAGGATCCAAACTAAAAAGCTTATGCCGGGATGCATACGACTTTGAGGTCCCCCTCGAGAAGCTGGAAGATAATAAATATATAATGAGGCTCGACAGGGGCCCGACAGCTTCCTTCAAGGATTTTGCCGCCAGAATGATGGCAAGGCTCATGAATCATTATGCTTCCGCAGAAGGGCTTAGATTAACGATACTTACAGCCACCTCAGGCGATACCGGAAGTGCTGTGGCCAGTGCCTTCCGCGGATCAGAGAACATCGATGTGGTCATTCTCTACCCCCGCGATGAGGTAAGCGCCATCCAACGTAAACAGATGACCACTCTCAGCGGGAACATACATGTAATTGCTCTCGACGGCAAATTTGATCATTGTCAGGATCTTGTAAAAAAAGCATTTACAGATCCATCCCTTTCACATATCAGCCTTTCATCAGCCAATTCAATAAATATCGGAAGGCTTATACCACAAAGCATCTATTATTTCTATGCATGGTCAGGGCTGTGCGAAAACGGATATGATAAAGTCTGCTTCAGCGTTCCGTCTGGAAATTTCGGCAACCTGATGGGAGGACTCATAGCACGTGAGATGGGTTTGCCTGTGCGCCGGTTCATCATTTCAACAAACAGCAATGATGAAGTCCCGCGATTTATGCAGACAGGTATTTATGAACCTGTTTCACCCTCCATCGACTGCATATCGAGCGCAATGAATGTAGGACATCCGAGCAACCTTGCCAGGATAATAGCTCTCTATGAAGGCATAATGGATGAAAAAGGCTGTCTGCAAAAGCAACCGCGAATGGACAGGTTAAAAAGTGATCTGTCGGCTGTCAGCATCTCTGAAGAAGAAACCCGGAATACTATTGCCGGATGCCACAAAAATTATGGTGTGCTTCTTGAACCTCATGGTGCCGTTGCATGGAAGGGCATGGATAAATACCTGGAAAATGCTGATCAGGAGAATCATGACAGGGATTTGTTCATAGCGCTGGAAACGGCTCATCCGGCAAAATTTCCTGAAGAATTAATCAGAACCATCGGCATTGCCCCTGCCCTGCCCGAATCGCTGGCATCAATTGAAAATTTACCCGAATATTGTGTTGAAATGAAAAATGAATACGACGTTCTGAAAGAATTTATACTTGAGCTGAAAAAATAAGAAGTCTATGTATATAGTTTGTTCCGACCTTGAAGGAGTTTTTACACCAGAAATATGGATCAGTGTTGCCAGTCACACCGGTATAAGTGAACTTAAGCTTACAACACGCGACATCAGCGATTATAATGTCCTGATGAAGAGAAGACTTGAAATTCTAAGGAATAACAATCTGTCCCTTCATCTGATACAGCATGTAATTTCGAGCCTGAAGCCGCTCCCCGGAGCTGCAGCTTTCATAGCATGGCTTCGACAGAGGGCTCAGCTGGTAGTGGTATCCGACACCTTTGTTGAGTTTGCCAGCCCGCTTATGGAGAAGCTCGGACATCCGACACTTTTCTGCAACCATCTTACAGTAGATCATCTTGGCAACATCACCGACTATAACCTGCGCCAGGAAAACGGTAAGATGAGAGTCGTCGAGTCGCTTCAGAATCTGAATTACAAGGTAATTGCGGTTGGAGATTCATATAACGATATCAGCATGATAAGGCAGGCTGACACGGGTATACTTTTCAAGCCTCCGAAAAAAGTAACTGATGACAACAGTGATCTGCCTGTTGTCCATTCCTACGATGAGCTGAAAGATTTCATCCTGGAATTTATTGATAATGGTTCATTATAATATTTTATTATTTTTATAGTGACAACCGATAGTCGATAATTAATTTCCCGCTCATGATATCAGCAGCAAAAACCAAGATCGTCCCGGCCCTTATGGCTCTTCTGAGGATCGTTACAGGATGGCATTTCCTCTATGAAGGACTTACAAAGATATTCAATCCCGCGTGGAGTGCGAGGCCCTATCTTGAAGGTTCGAGATGGATCCTGGGAGATTTCTTCAGGTGGATAGCTTCAGGAGACACAGGGCTGGAACTCGTTAACATTGCAAATGAATGGGGCCTTACCCTGATAGGGCTGGCCCTGATTCTTGGTCTGTTCACACGACTGGCATCATGGGCAGGTGTGATGATGCTGGTGTTTTACTATCTGGCATATCCTCCTTTCGGAGGCTACAGCTATGGCGCCATAAACGAAGGCAGCTACCTGATAGTGAATAAGAACCTGATTGAAATGGTTGTGCTTCTCGTACTTGCCTTCACCAGATCGGGTGAATTTTTCGGGCTGGAAAATATTATCAGACACAAATACGACGAGTCTGCTGCTGCATCACAACCTGAGCCCCACTCAGCTATCGATAATGCCCCCAATAAGAGACGTGAACTCCTGAAAGGCCTTGCCGGATTGCCTTTCCTGGCAGGGTTCACTGGTTTGTTCATCAACGAACTGGCACAACCACAAGTAGATGGTATTTCCAGTGCCACACTTCCGAGAGTAACATATAAGAGGGTACAGGATGTGAAAGTGAAGCTTCCGGCCGGCAAGCTTGGAGGTATTGAGATGAGCCGTATGATCATGGGCTGCAATCTTATAAGCGGTTACGCTCATGCCCGTGATCTGATCTACGCGAACACCCTTTTTAAGGCCTACAATACCGACCAGAAGATCCTGGAAACATTCCATCTGGCAGAAATGGCAGGCATTGACGCTACCTTCCTTACAAACAGAAATTACCCTATCTTCAATAAATACCTCAAACTCTACGGAGGCAAAATGAAGAGTATCTGTCAGACATATGTAAAAGCTGATGATTTCTTCGGCGACATAGATATGGCTATAGATAACGGTGCAACCCTTCTCTATATTCAGGGAGGAGATGCTGACCGGTGGGTACGGGAAGGCAAAGCCTCAGAGCTAGGCAGGGCAGTGGAATATATCAAGAAAAAAGGTTACACTGCAGGTGTCGGCGGTCATGCCCTGGAAGTGATAAAGACATGTGAGAGAGAAGGTATTCCTGCTGATTTCTATGTAAAGACTTTTCATCACGACAGATACTGGTCAGCCCATCCCGCCGACAAAAGAGTTGAGTTCAGCGTGGATGCAAAAAGATATGCTGATCACAACCTCATTCACGACAACATGTTTGATCTGTTCCCTGAACAAACGGCGGAGTACATGCTTAGTGTAGCCAAACCATGGATAGCCTTTAAGGTCCTTGCCGGCGGTGCTATCCAGCCAAAAGACGGATTCCGCCATGCTTTTGAGAATGGAGCAGATTTTATATGTGTCGGAATGTTCGACTTTCAGGTCGTGGACGATGTGAACACAGCCGGAGAAATTCTCTCATCGCTGGAAAAAAGACAGCGACCCTGGTATTCCTGACAGTCTACCTGAGTATCAGAGAAGTATATTTATCAGCTATATCTGCCTGATCCTTTGCCAGTCCGGTAATAAGCACCATCAGGTCACCATTCCAGGCTAGAAAAACAGTCCCGTTATACCCGTCGGCTACCACATACCTGCTTTCACCTTCAGTGGCTTCCATATTGGCAGAAGACAGATATCGTTTAGCCGAATTAAGGGTTAGTTCAGCAGATGGTGACTTTATAATGTAGATACTGAAATTATCGTTTCCTGACTGATAGTTTGCTTTAAAGGCACGGTTAAGGTATGAATAGCCCAGGACACTTTCATTTACATATGTTTCCTCATCAGGTTTTTTCCCTTCATCGGGAAACAAAGAAAGGATCTCAGGCATCTTCTTTTCTCCTTCCAGCATGGTTTCGACCCTTTTAGCCAGTGTTTCAAGCGCCTGGATGGTCTTTGGCTTTTCTGAATAAGTTCTCAGCTTAACGTAATAATTGCCGGTGAAAAAATTTATTACGCCTTCCACCCTGTATCCCTGAGACCCGATATTAAAATAGTCGTATGAAGGTGAACGTTCCGAGGCATAAATACCAAAAGCATTTATATGGTCGCTGTGCCTGTATACTTCCAGTTTTATTACTTCCTTACCTTTCTTGTATTCAGCCACATGCAGGTCAACAAAACCCAGTGCAAGGTAGGTGTCAGCCGCTCCGTTTATGAAATCCCACAGGTTGTCGGGAACAAAAACAGGGTAGTTGCTAAGCTTTTTGAATCCTTTGAGTTCAGGCAGGATCATCTCCTGTGAAAAAACAGGCAGGGCCAGAAAAGCCAGGATAATACCTGCAACTATCTTTCTTTTCATCAGTATTTGAATTATTTTTTATTGGCGTGATGAAACCCACATGTTTGATTATTATAATTATACATGTTTATCTAATCAATACATGTGGGGTTCATACAATATATTTATTTTGTCAGGCAAGGAACTCTGCGGGTACAGCTGCCAGTCTTGTGACATCGGTTATTTTCTCCCTGACTGCAAAATTACGTGAACATTTTACAGTACATGTATCACAATCGGCGCATGGATTACCATTTATTCCCAGATCGGCAAGGAGGTCTTTCGCCATCGACGGGGCAGCATAACCGTAAGTATACATGAATGCCCTCATCAGATCGGGAATAGGAAGATTTTTCGGACATGAAGGAATGCACTCCCGGCATCCTGCACAAATAAGACCCGGTTCGT
Source organism: Bacteroidales bacterium (assembly GCA_016936435.1). GTDB lineage: Bacteria > Bacteroidota > Bacteroidia > Bacteroidales > VadinHA17 > LD21. Next base: position 226 of record JAFGXX010000110.1, on the reverse strand, counting down.
CCAGACTGGCAAGAAGGTCATTTTGTTCGGTTGCCGTCAGGCTCAGGTCGCTAAGTATTTTAGCGTTTGCCTCAAGCTGGTCGAAACTTGTCATCCCTGGTATTGTCGTGTGTATATCCGGATTTGACAGCACCCATTTTATTGCTGCTGTGGTATTCATTGGTTTTGTTCTCTCCCTGTCGAGCCAGCCACCTCCTGAAACAGTTTTCATGGCAACTATTCCAAT
>JAFGXX010000109.1 GCA_016936435.1 Bacteroidales bacterium | reverse complement strand
GATCTTCCCTGAGGGGACACGTTCAACCGACAATCAGATAGGTTTTTTTAAGAGAGGGGCTTTTCAGCTTGCCCTGACTGCATCTGTCCCGGTATTGCCGGTAATAATCGACGGGACCGGAGGTGTTCTTCCAAAACACGGCCTGGTATTCGGAGGATTTCACAGAATAACGATACGGGTTCTGGACCCCGTTCCCACGGAGTCGTTCGGAACAGAGGACTGCGACGAGCTTGCAGCGCGGTTTCAGCAAATGATGTCAGATGCGCTCAGTAACCTGAGAAAAGAGAAAGAACGCTTATGACATGGCAGCCTGAATACAGAAGTATCCTTCACAGGATGGGTTACTATTCTTACCAGGATGGACTTATCAGGCGACATCAAGACCAGGATGAGGGATGGCTGAAACATGAAAGAAAATGCCGTGAATTTATCCTCGATGCGCTCGATAATGTGAGGCCTTCAACGGTGACGGTACTTGGCAGCGGGTGGCTCATGGAACTTCCGCTTGCAGAATTGTCTGAAAAATGCAGTCTCATTCGCCTTGTCGACATCTTCCACCCCCCTGAAGTTATAAAACAGACAGCAGCGCTGGGCAATGTTGAACTTGTGGAGGACGATGTTTCCGGTGGAATAATAAAAGAGGTATGGAGCAAAGCCGGCAAAGGTATTTTTTTTAAAAAGCCCGATACACTTCAGTCTATTAAGATACCCGAATACAGCTTTCCTGACGACCCCGGGATGCTTATTTCGCTGAACATTCTCACCCAGCTTGAGATACTTCCGGAGCGGCTTCTCAGGAAAAAGACAAGAGCAGGCGAGGAAGAGTTCGTTGAATTCCGGAAGCGCCTGCAGCAGAATCATATAACGATGCTTCAGAAATACAGGTCGGTGCTGATATCCGATTCGGAGGAGATCATTACCGACAGGCGGGGAAACACGAGTGAAAGGCATACTATGCTCGTGACGCCGGGCAGGGCCCCCGACGGAGAGTGGATATGGGATTTCGATGTCGCAGGTTACGACAGCAGCATCAGGAAATCACGCTTCAGGGTTAAGGCCTTCCTTCTCTGAAGCCTTCAGCCCGGGCGGTACTTCCTGACGGTAATTATTTCTTATATCACACCCCTTCAGGGCTTAAGGTCATAGGTTCGTTGATTACCCCCGGATTCTCCGGGGGTTATTCATATTCAGCCACATTCGTGGCTTATGTTGTGAAGGCTATTAAGCCCGTACCCGATATAGCTTATATTACTATTAAACAGAGGATTCCCATTTATCAACAACTTCATAACAGGGTAAACGTCAATCAATCAGAAAAATATTCTTTGTCATGTCTTTTTGTCATCCCCTGTTTGATTAAAAATACGTCAGATTGTTGAAAAATTGGCTGATTGCGACTTTCTTAAATACTTATATTTGCGCAAAATTTTTCCAGATGACGGTTGTTGGATATTCTGAGGAGCACATAAAAACCCTGGAATGGAGGGAGCATATCCGTCTCAGGCCCGGCATGTACATCGGTAAGCTTGGAGACGGCTCTTCACAGGATGACGGTATTTACGTCCTGCTGAAGGAGGTGATGGACAACGCTGTTGATGAATACATGATGGGCTTCGGCAAGAAGATCGATGTGTCGATAAACGGCAGGGAAGTCAGGGTTCGTGATTATGGCCGCGGCATCCCGCTCGGAAAGGTCCTCGATGCAGTGTCGAGGATGAACACCGGCGCCAAATATGATTCCAAGGCATTCAAAAAATCTGTCGGTCTCAACGGTGTGGGAGTCAAGGCTGTCAACGCACTGTCGTCGAAATTCATAATCCGGTCGGTCCGCGACGGACAGGTGAAAGTGAGTGAGTTCGAACACGGAATAACCGTCATGGATCATCCGCAGCAACCAACTACCGAAGATAACGGCGTGGAAGTAATTTTTCAGCCCGACGAGGAAATGTTTGGCAACTATTTCTACATTTCCGAATATGTCGACACAATGCTGAGGAATTATGTATACCTCAACTCAGGACTGGTAATTAACTTCAACGGGACAAAGTTCTTTTCAAAAAACGGGCTTGCAGACCTCCTGAATGAAAATATGGGAAAGGAAGGCCTGTACCCGCTTGTACATCTCAGGGGAGAAGATATTGAACTGGCCTTTACACACGGACAACAATACGGCGAAGACTATTACAGTTTTGTGAACGGTCAGAACACCACACAGGGAGGAACACATCTTGCAGCTTTCAGGGAGGCGCTGGTAAGGACAATAAGAGACTTCTACAAAAAGGAATATGACGCTTCCGACATCAGGTCGTCAATTATTGCTGCCATCAGCATAAAGGTTGAAGAACCAATATTTGAATCACAGACCAAGACGAAGCTCGGCTCGAAAGATATGGGCCCGGGTGGTCAGTCGGTAAGGAATTTCATAAACGAATTCATTAAAAAACAGCTCGACGATTATCTTCACAAGAATTCCGAGACAGCCCGTATCCTTCAGCAGAAAATACAGGAATCGGAGAAGGAAAGAAAGGCAATATCCTCGATACAGAAGCTGGCCAGGGAGAGGGCAAAAAAGGTGAGTCTTCACAACAAGAAGCTGAGAGACTGCCGGATACATTATAACACAAATGACCCCAGGAAACTCGAGTCGACGATTTTCATTACCGAAGGCGATTCGGCCAGCGGTTCAATAACAAAGTCGCGCGACGTTGAAACCCAGGCAGTATTCAGCCTTCGCGGCAAACCGCTCAACACTTACGGGCTGACAAAAAAGATAGTCTACGAAAATGAAGAGTTCAACCTGCTTCAGGCTGCCCTTAATATAGAAGAAGAAATAGGCGACCTCCGCTACAACAACGTGATCATTGCCACCGACGCCGACGTAGACGGAATGCACATAAGGCTTCTTCTTCTTACATTTTTCCTTCAGTTTTTCCCTGATCTTGTAAAAAAAGGTCATGTTTATATACTTCAGACGCCCCTGTTCAGGGTAAGGAACAAGAAAGAGACCAGATACTGTTACACACCCGAAGAAAAGGGAAAAGCCATAAAGGCTCTCGGACCCAACCCGGAGATAACCCGTTTCAAAGGATTGGGAGAGATATCTCCTGATGAATTCAAACATTTCATCGGAAAAGATATGCGACTTGAACCGGTGAGGATGAGAAAACAGGATACCATAAACGGTTATCTCGAATTTTATATGGGTAAGAATACTCCGGAGCGACAGGATTTCATCATCGAGAACCTTCGTGTGGAAGAAGATAAAGTGATGGAAGAAGTGTAAAATAGTCTGACTGCAGGGATGCTATGGTGAATTTTGATGATTTTGATATGGAAGGCGGGGATTTCGCTGAGGGTGAAAATCCGGGCGAGGGTTCATCATCTTTACATTCGGTTACGGCACTGTCGGGGATGTACCAGGACTGGTTCCTCGATTATGCCTCATACGTTATTCTCGAACGTGCAGTACCCCATATAAACGACGGACTTAAACCTGTGCAGCGCCGTATCCTTCATTCAATGAAAAGAATGGACGACGGCAGGTTCAACAAGGTTGCCAACATTATAGGCCATACCATGCAATTCCACCCTCACGGCGATGCTTCGATAGGTGATGCCCTCGTACAGTTGGGTGAACGCGATCTTCTAGTTGATACACAGGGTAACTGGGGTAACATTCTAACAGGCGACGGAGCCGCCGCTGCACGCTATATTGAAGCACGTCTTTCAAAGTTTGCCCTCGACGTTGTTTTTAACCCGAAAACAACAGAATGGAAGCTTTCTTACGACGGCAGAAACAAAGAACCGGTAACCCTTCCCGTTAAGTTTCCCCTCCTGCTGGCCATGGGAGTCGAAGGTATTGCCGTCGGACTTGCATCGAAGATACTGCCGCATAATTTCAACGAACTGATTGATGCAGCCATTGACCATCTGCAGGGAAAGGATTTTGTTATATATCCTGATTTTCCAACTGCCGGAATGATTGACGTTTCGCGATATAACGACGGTCAGCGGGGCGGAGTGGTAAAGGTAAGAGCCAGAATTGAGAAAGTGGATAAAAAGGAACTGGTTATTACCGAGATTCCTTTCGGAAAAACCACAACCACACTCATTGAATCGATAGTAAAAGCTAACGAAAAGGGGAAAATCAAGATCCGGAAAATAGATGATAACACCGCAGCCGATGTAGAGATAGTCTTACAGCTTATGCCCGGAGTATCACCCGATATGACCATCGATGCCCTCTATGCTTTTACCGACTGCGAATACTCAATTTCACCCAACACATGTGTCATTGTTGACAATAAGCCTTCTTTCATAGGCGTGAGCCATATCCTGAAGCATTCTGTCGACAGAACCGTCTCTATGCTTAAGCTGGAACTTGAGATCAGAAGGAACGAACTGCAGGAAGAATGGCACATGTCGTCGCTTGAGAAAATTTTCATCGAAGAAAGAATTTACCGCGATATTGAGGAGTGTGAAACATGGGAGGCCGTGCTGGCTGCTATCGACAAAGGCCTCAAACCTTTCAGGAAAAGACTTCAGAGAGACGTTACAACCGATGATATAATAAAGCTCACCGAGATAAAGATCAAAAGGATCTCAAAATATGATGCAAAGAAGGCCGACGAACATATAAAAGGGATAGAGTCGGAGCTTCAGGAAGTCAACAATCATCTGAACAATATTATCTCCTTCACCATAAATTATTTCAGGCAGATAAAGAAAAAGTACGGAAAAGGAAGGGAAAGGAAAACAGAGATAAGGAATTTCGATACGATCCAGGCCGCAAAGGTGGTAGCAAACAATGCCAAGCTATATGCCAACTTCAAAGAAGGGTTTATCGGAACCTCACTAAGGAAAGATGAATTCGTTTGTGATTGTTCCGATATCGACGACATCCTTGTCATACGCAGGAACGGAACCTACCTTATCACAAAAGTGGCCGAAAAGGTCTTTGTGGGGACCGATATAATTCACGCCGGGGTCTTCCTGAAAAATGATGAACGGACAATTTTCAACCTGGTATACCAGGACGGGAAGGACGGACCCCTGCTGGTCAAAAGATGCTCTATAACGGGTCTTACCCGCGACAAGGAATATAACCTTACACCCGGAAAAGCAGGTTCCAGGGTCACTTACCTGAGCGTAAATCCCAACGGTGAAGCTGAGGTGGTGAAGGTATATCACAAACCCCGACCGCGTCTGAAAAAGCTGGAGTTCGAATTTGACTTCGGTTCCATAGGCATAAAGGGTAAATCGTCCATGGGAAATATTCTGACCAGGAACCCCGTACACCGGATCTCACTCAAGGAGAAAGGGCTTTCAACCCTCGGCGGAAGGAAGATATGGTTCGATGATGCCGTACTGAGACTCAATGTAGACGGCAGAGGCCTCTTCCTGGGAGAATTCGGAGGCGATGACAGGATCCTTGTCATAACAAGGAACGGATACTTCAGACATACGGGATTCGATCTTTCCGCACATTTCGAGGATAATATCCTGATAATAGAGAAATTCAGACCCGGGAAGGTCTATTCGGTCGTTTACTGGGACGATCAGCAGAAATACTATTATGTGAAGAGGTTCATGATCGAGGAATCGGAGAAGCCCCAGTGTTTTATAAGTGAAGATCCGGGATCGAAACTCCTCAGCATCACCGAAGTGGAATACCCCAGGTTTGAGATAAAATTCGGAGGCAAGTACGTGAACCGCGACAATGAGATCATAGAGGTAGCAGAATTCATTGGTGTCAAGAGTTACAAGGCCAGGGGCAGAAGGTTAACGAACTATACGGTTGCAAACATTAACGAGATAGAACCGGTAGTTAAGTCGGAAGTTACATCCCCTGAACTTCCTGGTGAAGCCGACGATCCCAAAAAACCGCCTCATTTGCACGACGATCCTGCGCAGATGAAGCTGGAATTGTAATGGCAGCAGAGATAATATATCTTATCGGCTTCATGGGAAGCGGAAAATCGACAGCCGGCAGAGAGCTTGCAGCCGCACTGGGGTGTCCGTTTACAGACCTCGACAAAAAGATTGAAGCTTATGCCGGCAAAAGCATCGCAGAAATTTTTACTCAGGACGGAGAAGATGTTTTCCGGAAGACAGAATCGGATGTTCTGAAAAGCCTCCGGATCAAGGGACCGGCTGTAGTGTCGACCGGGGGCGGGACTCCCTGCCACGGTGATAATATGGAATTCATGTCGGCCACGGGTTTGACAATATATCTTAAAATGACAGCACGGCAGCTGGCTGCACGACTGGTGAATTCCAAAAACACAAGGCCTCTTATTAAAGATGTGTCCGACAGCGACCTTACAGGCTTTATCAGGAAAAAACTTGCCGGCAGGGAAAAATGGTATAAGAGAGCCGATATAATAGTTGACGGTAAAGATCTTAATATTTGTCATTTACGTACACTGATCGAGATCAGATCAGAAAAAAAGTAAATCCTCCCCTAAAGTCTGAGATCAAACCAGATCCCCTGAACTGCCGGAAAACTGAAAGAAAAAAATGCAGGAGCGTTCTGAAATTGGATATAATGCTTAATTTTAGAGTGCTTATACGGGGAGAAAATGAAAACCGGAATATTAAGATTGCTGGGCATCGAAACCGGAGAAGAATCTATGGTCACTCTGTTGCTCGCTCAGTCAGTATTCTTAGGCATATTCGTCGGGGCATTTGATATAAGTGCTCATTCCTTCTTCCTTTCAGTATTTGATGAAAAGATGATGGCCAGGGGTTATGTGTTGTCAGGCCTCGCAGGTATAATACTTACATTTCTTTTTACTTACTTTCAGAAAAAGATCGGATTCTCATTTTTTTCTGTACTGAACCTGGTTTTTGTTACCATTGTAACATTTGCATTGTGGATTCTATTAACAGCAACATCAGCAGGATGGGTTATCTGGCTACTGTTCATTATGCTGGGCCCTCTGAATATCCTTGCTCTTCTGGGTTTCTGGGGTACAGCCGGAAGACTTTTTTCGCTCCGCCAGGGCAAGAGGCTCTTCGGACTTGTGGATGCCGGACTTATTGCAGGGATAATAGTGATATCCTATGCGATACCGCTGCTGCTCGGAACAGGGCTGAGACCTGAAGCTATTATCGTGATAAGCGCCGCAGGAGCATTGGGTGCATCAATAATCCAGGGGATAACAGGATCACGTTTTACATTTAACGGCAGTAAGGAAAGGAACAGTGATTTAAAAAGTACAGGGGGGAAGAAACAATCTCTTCTGAAGACAATAAACCGCGACCATTACACGGGAATGATGGCCCTGTTCATTGTGTTGTCGGTGATGACGGCCTTTTTTGTCCAGTATTCATTCATGGCTGTCACCCGTGAACAGTATCCGGCAGAGGAAGACCTGGCACGCTTCCTTGGTTTTTTCACCGGCAGCATGATGGTTTTTACCCTGCTTATCAAGCTGCTTGCATTTTCATATCTCATCCGGAATTATGGATTGAAAATATGCCTTTTGATATCGCCGTTGATTATAGGAGCCTTTACACTGGTTGCAGCGCTGACAGGTCTGTTCAGCGGTTTTACTCCGGCTGCAGCGGGTTTCATGTTCTTCTTTATGCTTCTGGCTATGAGCAGACTCTTTTCCAAATCTCTCAAAGATTCGCTGGAGTCTCCCTCCCTGAAAGTTGTTTACCAGGCCGTAGACGAGGAACACCGGTATGATGTACAGGCTGGAATGGACGGGACAGTGAATGAGATAGCTGCACTGACGGCAGGACTGATCCTGTCAGGACTTGGTTTTCTCAGCTTCATCAGCCTTATCCATTTTTCAATAGTTCTGGTCTTTATAACGGGATTATGGTTCTTTGTGGCCTGGAAACTTTATGCCGGATACAGAAATTCGATCAGGAAAGCTCTCGATACCGTTAAAGATAGTCCCCTGAATTCGGATGAAGAAGCTTATAATGCTCATAATTATAAAAGCAGATTCATTGCAGCGAGAGAATTCAGAAATGATTATTTCTGCATTATCAAAGGAAATACCGGGATGCTTGAGGAGAAACCAGCATGCTACTACCAGATTCTTGCCGGAAAGGCAGAGTCGGAAAAAGATATAAACCTTCTTCCGGCACTACGCACAATAGCTGCCAGCCCCTCAATCGGCAGGGAAATTCGTGAAAAATGCGCTACAATAGCAGAAAGTCTCGAATTAGTTGTTTCCGGTGATACCGTGGTAAACGACAAATTGTTTCCTGCAAAAATGCTACTCTACGGTTCGAGAATGCCCCAGGTGACGGAAATACTGAGGCTTCTGAGGGATAAATCGGCCCGTTCGAGACAGCTCGGACTTTACATGATAGGTAAGTTCAGGGTTCAGGACATGATCTCTGAACTATGTCTTTCTCTGCAGGTTCCGGAACTTGAAGACCAGGCCGCAAAAGTCCTGGGAAGCTTCGGGGAAGATGCCTTTGAAGAACTGAAAAGGTTTTCTCTAACATCATCAGGGAACGTCGAAGTCACCAAAAGACTTGTCAGGCTTATGGGAAGCGGATGCGAAAGCTCAAATCTGGGATTCCTTTTCCCGAGGCTATGGTCAAATTCGAGGCAGGTAAGGGAGACTGCCCTCAGGGAACTTGAGAAATGCAGATTTTCACCCTCAGAAGATGAGAGAGACCGTTTAAACCAGCTCATTTCAGATATCATCGGTATAATGACCTGGAACCTTAGCGCTGCAGTTGTACTGAAGAAAAGCAATGACACAGAACTTAGTGAATCCCTTGACTTCGAGATAAAAAGGTGGAACGATTTCCTTTTCAGAACACTGTCGGTTACTTATGATACCGGTTCTGTAAAAAAAATAAGGGAAAACCTGGAAGCAGCAACACTCGAAAGCGTGAATTATGCTCTCGAAATGGTCGATATGATTTTCGATGACCAGGTCAAACCAAAAATTATCCCTCTGTTCGATATGATCTCAGATGAAGAAAGGATAAAACAGCTTTACCAGTTCTTCCCTGCCGAGATACCGGAACGTTCAATACTGATTGAGGATATTTTGAACCGCGATTTCAACCTTCTGGGAATATGGATCAGGGCAAAAGCGCTGAGAGAGATGAAGGAACTTCAGAATGAAAATACCGGCGAATCAATAGTTGCACTGTTATTCAGCCCCTGGCTTATTCTCAGGGAGGAAGCAGCAGGAGTACTTGCCAGGGAAAACAGGGAGCTTTATTCAGGAGCCGTCGGCAGGTTAGCCGCTGATGACAGAAAGCATCTGATCCGGATAATTGAGGGGAAAATGCTTGCCGCAGAACGGGTATATGAAAAGGTAGAGTTCCTGTCATCCTGTCTTGACGAAGATGACAGAGAGAAGCTTATTTACCCTGCCTTATCTATGGTTTACACAGAATCCGTCACTGCAGACAATATTCCTGAATCGGGAGGATTTATCATCTGGCCGCTAAATGGATACGATGGAAGGATAATTTATGATGATGCAGCCGACTTCCTTAAAACAGCGGATGAAAAAAAGGCCATCACCTGTTATATTCTTCCTTTGAAGGCTGTCGATGAATTTAGCAGCCGCTTCCCTGAAAGAGCAGGTGCGATCCTGAATTATATAGAACGAAAGAGTAATTGACAGTTTCAGGATGGCAAAAGTAAAAACGACGACAATTTTCAGACAGCTGGTATTCAACATAGTAATACCGACACTGGTAGCATTGCTTGTCCTCGCTGTTTTTAATTTTTATCGTACGAGAACCATTATTATCAACCATACGGAAGAGAGGAACCGTCTACTCTCTAATGAGATAACGAGGATACTGAAATTCCAGGACCTTGCTTTCAGACTTATCGATGAGGATGTTGAACGAAGGCTTAAAAACTTCAGCAATATTCTTGTAAATGAATATTTCAGGAATACCGATAACATAGAAACTCTTTATCTGAGGGATATTGCAGGAAAGATAGGGATGGATTCCATAAATGAGGATATTTATATAATCCGTCGCGATGGTATCATTGTAAACTCAACTTTCCGTGCCGACTACGGCGTAAATCTCTATAATTACGGGGAGAATTTCCGTAATTATCTTCTCGACATATTCAGAAAAGATGTTTTTACAGCCGAGCTTTTTACAATCGAAGGAAGGACCAAACGGCCTAAAAAATATACTTATCAGCCCACAAAAGACAACAAATACATTGTTGAACTTGGCGCCTATTCAGCAAGGGCCGACGAGATAATAAGCAACATTGAGGAGACTAAAAAAGAAATCAAAAATGAATCACAGGACATTGTCGATGTCGAACTGTTTCTTTTTGCCGACAAACCCTTCTCAATGAACAGGGATTTCCTTGAAGTTCCGGCTCACGATTCCGTGCTGATGGCAGTCTTTTCAGGAAGGGATACCATAATTACGGAGAAAGAGGATGGGAAATGGCTCCAGTATCAGTATATATACCACGAGAGATCGGAATCAGGACTGTACAAGGGTTCTGTCATCAGGATAATCTCGGATGTAAGCAGCAGGAAGAACCTTTTCAGAAAGGAGGCTCTTCGTTTCATCGCAATATTCGGAATAACCCTGCTTTTTGTCGCATATCTCATCTACAGAAAAACAAGGGTGTTGACTCTGCCTGTACGTAAACTTGTTGATAATGTAGACCGTATAATGAACGGAGACCTGCGCGAGCGGGCAGAGGTGACCGGCAACAATGAAATAAGCCTGCTCACTGAAAAATTCAATATGATGATAGCACGGCTCGAGAGTTACTATTTCGAGCTTGAAGAAAAGGTTAAAGAAAGGACCGCTCAGGTGGAAAGTCAGAAAACCGAGATTGAAGAACAGAAGAAACATATAACCGACAGTATTCACTATGCCAGGAGAATACAGAATGCGATCCTTCCTTCATTCAGCCTGATAAGCGCTCACCTGAAGAACTATTTTGTACTCTATCTTCCTAAGGATATCGTAAGCGGCGATTTTTACTGGGTTCATGAAGCAGATGGTCTTACCATGGTTGCTGCCGTCGATTGTACCGGCCACGGTGTCCCCGGGGCTTTAATGTCGGTGGTGGGTTTTAACCAGCTCAACCATGCCGTGTCCGTGAAAAAGCTGAAATCGGCAAACCTCATCCTCGACGAACTCAACAGGGGTATAATTTCCACTCTCAACGAAGGCAGCAGCGATACGGCAATAAAGGATGGTATGGATATGGCGCTTTGCGTTCTCGACATTCCTTCATTGAAGGCGGAATATGCCGGAGCCAACAACCCCCTCTGCCTTGTGAGAGCCGGTCAGTTGATAAAGTATAAAGCCGACAGGTTCGCGATAGGTATGTATGAGGGACAGGTGCGAAGGGAATTTACCGGCAACAGCTTCGGCCTTGAGAAAGATGATTGCATATATATGTTTTCAGACGGTTATGCCGACCAGTTCGGCGGTCCGGAAAATAAGAAATTCATGAGCAGAAGATTTGAGGAGCTGCTGGTTGAGATCAGTACCAAACCCATGGAGATACAGAAAGAGATGCTGATGAAAAGACTTGCGGCATGGAAAGGAGATAATGAACAGGTTGATGATATTCTCGTGATTGGGATAAAAATATAATTTTTATACAATATGGGATCAAGGAAAAATAGCCTGAAATTCAATCCCTTCCCCGGGCTCAGGCCCTTTGCCGAAGAAGAGAGTGATCTTTTCTTCGGGAGGAAAAAAGAGAGTCTTGAAGTTCTGGGCAAGCTCGTCGAAAACCGGTTTGTTACAGTTATCGGCGCTTCCGGAACCGGGAAGTCGTCACTTATCTATTGCGGTGTTCTTCCTGAGATAAGAAAAAAAGCTACTTCAGAAGGTGAAACATGGAGAATTATAAAATTCAGGCCCGGGAATGACCCCTTCGGGAACCTTGGTGAGGCTATTGCCGATAATATGAGAGGCAGAGGCCTGCACAAGACGGCTGCCGATGATATTATGGTCGAAATGCACCTTAATGCTGACGGGATAAAAGGTTCCGTTACCAGGTATCTTTCTTCGGAGGGTGAAAAAGTGCTTCTCGTCGTCGACCAGTTCGAGGAACTGTTCAGATACGGTTCTGCCATCACAGGAGGAAGCAGAAAAACACATGCAGCCGAATTTGTTGGCAAACTGGTAAGTGCTGTCTCTGATGCTGACAGCAGGATATATACTTTAATAACAATGCGTTCTGATTTTGTCGGCGAATGCGCACATTACCAGGGCCTTACACAGCTGATCAACAACAGTAATTACCTTGTTCCCCATATGGGAAGGGCGAATTACCGGGATGCAATTGAAGGTCCGGTGAAATATGCGGGAGCATCCATCGACAACGAACTGGTTGAAAAAATACTCGATGAAATAGGCGACAGGACTGACCAGCTTCCTGTTTTGCAGCATGCCCTTATGAGAACATGGTCATACTGGGAGGAACTTGATGAAAACGACAGGCCGGTAGGGATAAAGGATTACGATGCTGTTGGGACGATGAGTGAGGCAATGTCGAGGCATGCAAATGAAGCTTATGAGGAACTCGACCAGCAGGGCAGGGAATTATGTGGGAAACTGTTCCGTGCAATCACCGAGAAAGGCTCTGATAATAAGGGTGTCCGTCGTCCTGCAAGCGTCAAAAGCATAATTTCTGTTACAGGATGTACAACCAAAGAACTTTTCACTGTTATTGAGAAGTTCAGAATTCCTTCCAGATCCTTTATAACACCCAGGCAGGAAATACCGCTGACGGAAGATTCCGTTATTGATCTGTCACACGAAAGCCTGATGAGGCTATGGGACCGGCTGAGAGACTGGGTAGATAATGAGTCGGCCGCGGTGCAGATGTACCTTCGCCTGGCAGAGGCTTCCAAAATGTACCAGCAGGGTAAAACAGGATTGCTGAGGCCTCCCGATCTTCAACTGGCACTTAACTGGCGGGAGCAGCAAAAGCCGACTCTGACATGGGCTCAAAGGTATGATCCGGCTTTCGAAAGGGCTATGGTTTACCTTCGCACCAGTGAGAAAGCTTATCTCGATGAAGAGGAAAGCAAGATGCGGCTTCAGAGAAGACAGATCCGCAGAACAAAGATCGTTGCCGGCATACTTGGTGTAGCTGCAATAATTTCGATAGGTTTCATGCTCTTTGCATTCGTTCAGAAAATAGCGGCCGACAGGCAGAAAATTCTCGCCGACAGAAATGCTGCCGAAGCCATCAGGCAGGAACAGCTGGCGCTTATACAGTCAGATTCCGCAACACAGGCAAGAGTCAGGGCCGACCGCAGCGCCGGGCAGGCTATACGCAACGCTGAAGAAGCACAGCTACAGCGCGATAAGGCATTACAGGAACAGCTGAGGGCAGAAAGGAATGCTGAAATTGCCAGATTACAGGAAATGATAGCCAGAGAACAGTCGGATTCAGCACGGCAGGCACGCGAGAGAGCCGACACAAACGCTGCCAGGGCAACGCGCGAAAGAAACCTGGCACGAAGGCTGAGGATACTTTCGATAGGAAAATCGATGTCGGTGAAGTCCCTGCAGGTCCGGGGACAAAAAGACCTGCAGACACTCCTTGCCTACCAGGCTTATCTGTTCAATAAAAGAAACGGAGGCCTCCCCAATGATGCCGACATATACGCCGGTCTGTATGATGTGGCACGGCAGTATGGCAATGTAAACTATAAAACCTTCAGGCACGACGGAATTAAAAGCATTGCCTTTGTTCCCGGCAAACGTGAGTTTTATACCTCCGGCGACGACCGTCAGATCAAAAAATGGTCGCTCGACGGTAATGGCCAGACATATCAGGTGATATATGAGGGAACCGAGATCATAGAAGTACTTGCTATCAGTCCTGATGCATCATGGCTGGCGGCAGGAAGCGATAAAGCATCAATCAGAATGATCCCGCTAAGGGGCAATGACCTGCAGTATACTCTTTCGGGGCATAACGGTAATATCAGGTCACTGATCTTCTCATTCGACGGAAAATATTTGTATTCGGCTGCTCTCGACGGCAAAGTTCTTAAATGGGATCTTGCCACAAGAACCAGCACCGACATAGGTTCAGGCGCCGGACTTATAACCGCCATCGACATATCATCGCGCGGTAAATACCTGGCAGGTCTCAACCCCGAAGGAAACGTCATACTTTGGAACCCCGAACTATCATCTGACAACTTCAGGCTGCCAACCATGCTGAAAGACATTCGTGCCATTCGCTTCAAACCCGATAAAAACATCCTGGCAATAGGCGACGTTGAAGGTAATGTAGAACTATGGAATGTCGATACCCGTGAAAAAATAGGTGAGGTAAAAGCTCATGATGCACAGGTTACCGACATTAAGTTCAACCCCGTTCTGGGTCAGATGGCAACAGCCAGCCGCGATAATTCACTTAAGATTTACAATAACACCGACGATCTTACCGAACCGCCTCTGACATTCACCGATATGGATGCCGGATTCGTTCTCGTCGTTCAGTTCAGTTCCGACGGACAACTGATAGTGTCGGGAACATACCAGCCCGGACAAAACCTTGTTGTACGTCCGACAAATGCCGACCTTCTGGCAAAAGATATGTGTGACAAGCTTACAAGGAACATGACTCCTGAAGAATGGAATACCTATGTTGCAAGAGATCTGCCGCCCGAGAAAACCTGCGAGCAGAAAGACCTTAACATTAAAATAAATGTAGTGAAGTGACCGACCAACTTAATTCGAAAACCGGTTTTTACCGTTCTGTACTGGTATTAATTCTGATCATGATTCTTTTACCGGTTGCGACATATTCCCAGGAGAATGTAACCTGTGCCGAAAAACTCAGAGAAGCTCAATCGCTGTTCGATCGCGGACAGGTGGAGAAAGTACCGGAAATGCTGGCCGGATGTATGCGTTCAGGATTCAGACGAGAGGAACAGCTCGAAGCTTATAAGCTTTTGATTCAATCTCATCTCCTTGAGGATAAATATGATGAAGCTGATTCAACGATGCTGGCTTTTCTGAAAAGATATCCTGAATACCAGTTAAGCCAGACCGACCATCAGTCTTTTGCTTCTCTTTTCAACAGTTTCAGCGTAAAACCACTGTTCCGGCTTGGTTTTCATATCGGCACCAATATCCCCTTTCTGACCTCTGTTGACGTTAATGTAATTTCACCAGAAGCTATAACAAACTCATACTCAACCGAATTTCTGAATCTCTTCACTTCACTGGAAATAACGATACCGGTAAAAGATAAGATTGAAGCCTGTGTTGAAGCTGCATGGCTTCAGACCAGGTTCACCAACAGAGAAAAATTCCTGGGATTTGAAACTGTTTACACCGAAAGGTCTGAAAGACTTGAAATACCTTTTACTGCAACATTTCCCTTTGCAAAATACGGGAAGAATTTTACTGCTTTCATCAGGGCAGGGGCCGGTGCGGCACTGAATCTTAAAGTAGCCGCAAAGGCGGTAACAACAGGCACCGACAGCAACAACAGGATAATAATTTCGGGAGCTGACCTGGATGTTTCCGGGTCAAGGATCTTTACCGACTTCTTCCTGGTGGCCGGAGCAGGTATAAGATATAAAACCCCCGGAGGTTTTATCAGCCTCGAATCGAGGGTGGAAACAGGTCTGAGGAACTATACTGTGCATGACAGCAACAGTGCATCCAGGGAGCTTGCCTGCAGGTACTCCTTCAGTGATGATGATTTCAGAATGAATAATGTTAACATCACTATCGGATATACACATATATTTTATAAACCTGGAAAAAGGAAACAGGAAGAATGATAAACAGATATTTCAGGATATCTTTCCTGATAGCCGCACTTATTTCATCATGTGAAGCTCCGGACGAAAACCGGGAGTTAATAAAATTTTATGGCGACGTCAGAGATGATATAGGCTATAGTATAGCCCGCGCTTCTGACGGCTATTATCTATGCGGCCAGATGACGGAAGTATGGCGTAAAGAAAGCTATATAACCGGTTCTGAACCGAAACCGGGAATACTGAAGACGGATTTTGAAGGTAATATGATCTGGAAAAAATACCTCGGCAATGAATTTGCAGGAACCGCATCAAAGGTTATTGTGGTGAACGATAATTCGGTGATTTGTGCAGGGCATGTGATTGATTCTGTTACATCAGAAACGGATATTTACCTGGCCATCCTCGACAGGAACGGTGTGGTGGAGAAAGAAAGCATTATTGAACTTGATGACAATCAGACCTGTGCCGACCTGGTGCCGTCAGCAGGCGGATTCCTTCTTCTGGGAACCACCGATGCCCCGACCTTGCCGGATCCCGGAAATCCCGCCGACTCGGTATTCAATTATGCAGGTTATCTCGACATCCTCCTCATCAGGGTCAGCAACGATCTGGAAACCATCGAAGCCAAACAATGGGGCTATCCATGGAATGACAGGGGTGTTGCCCTGAAGGAAGACAGAACTGGCGGATATGTTCTCGCAGGTACCACGGACCGGCATGCAAACAAGGGAAGAAAGAATGACACCTTTATCATGCGTGTAAACGATGTTGCAAATATTACCAGGCCGGTTATCCTCGACAGCCCTGCCGATGAATATGCTTCCGACCTTGAAGTACTCGATGACGGTTATCTGATAGCCGGTACTACAGGGGCTGAATCTGAATTTCAGAAACCTTATTTTGCAAGGGTGCCATTCGATATTTACGATACCGTATATTATCCTCTGCCTTTTACGGGCAACGCAAGCTGGTCAGTAAATGCCGTTGCACGCTATGGTAACAATTATTTCGTTGCTGCCGGCAAGCAGATAGTCTCTTCATCAGCCGATAAACTATTCTTTGTGATAGATGAATGGGGTAACATGTTCCCCGGAAAAGAAATGATATTCGGCAGCAGCGGATCGCAGATAGCTTATGATGCGGTTTGTACCGGCGATCTTTTTATTGTCGGGACTGGATTGAACGCTAACGAAACCAATTCAATGATAAGCTTTTATAAATTCAGATTTTAGAAAAGACCAGGTAATAATCTGTTCATGATGAACTTCAGGAAACATATTTTCAATAGAGCGGCAGGCAGTTTACTGTTATTGGCGGCGGTACTGATCACATCAGAACTCGAAGCCCAGAATACAGCACCACTGGCTTCCTCTCCGGCTATCATAGGTGAAATAATACCGGGATTGACGATTTGGGCAACATATGTATATTTTGATGCTGACGGTGATGAAGAGGGCGATACTGAAATTCAGTGGTTTACATCGCCTGCTCCGGACGGAACCGACTCAACCGAAATAGCCCTTGCCACCGAAAAGTCTTATAAGGTTAAGGATTCTGACGCCGGCAGCTACATTGGATTTCGTGTTATCCCTGTCGATTCACATGGAGAATCAGGAGACACGGTCCTGACCCCTGTTTTCTCTGAAATTGGTCCTAATAATGCTCCAATGGCCAATGTCTCGGCCATAACCGGTACCCTGAATGTCGGTGATGTTCTGACCGGTCATTATACATATTCAGATTATGAAGGAGATATTGAATCCGGCTCATTGCTGAAATGGTACAGGAAGTTACTTTCAGCAGCTTCATGGAGTGAAGCAGGCACTGGAATTAGTTACAAGATCAGCACCGGGGACCAGAGAATGTACTTCAGATTTGGTGTGGTCCCGAAATCAGCGACAGGAACAGATTCATACACTGAATATTTATCTGGTTCTTACGGTCCGGCAAATTCAGCTCCCTATGCAACCAATGTATATATTAGCGGAACGGGAGTTGTCAGCCAGCCTTTAACCGGTCATTACGACTGGCACGATGATGACCCTGCAGATAATGAAGGCGACACTCAGTTCAGGTGGTACAGGGGAGGAGTACTTATTTCCGGCGCAGAATCAGAGGAATATGTACCCGGCTATGATGATGTGGGAGAGGAGCTGGTTTTCAGTGTAATACCTGTAACGCAGGGTGCCGGCAACCCGGTTACGGGAGATGAGGTCGCGAGCAGTCCATACGGACCGGTTATCGATCCTTCTTCTTCCTCTCCGGTAGCATCGCAGCTTTGTATCGACGGCTCGATGGTGCAAGACTACCAGCTTAAAGGACGCTACCTGTATTCAAATACCTATAATGAAAAAAACTCAAAGTATATCTGGTATGTCGATGGTGTAGTTGCTGAAACCGGAACCTATAGTTCATCGTACGGATATGCCAGGTACACACTTAAGGAAACGGACATCGGTAAAAATATCAGGTTTGCAGTCATCCCTCAGAACAAACTGGGAGAAAAAGGCGATACCGCATTCAGCCTTTCAATGGCGTTGTTTACACTCCCTTTGAGAGATAATTTCAGTGTGACAGACCCTCCCGAAGTGCTGGCTGCAAACTATGGCGGAGGAGTTTTTTCCGGACCGGGGCAGAGTGTCAGCGGAAATTATTTTTATCCTGCAAATCTTGCTTCTTCCGACGATCCTTATATCCTGTCATATATCCTGCCTGTACACTATGATTCAATCCAATGTACACAGACCACATGGAAAAAAGTCTGGGTAAGACCGGTGGTCATGACTTTCTCAGGCCTGGAAGCATTTTATTGTGATAATACGGGAACTGATATAGTTACTGTAAATAATGTTCCTGCCGGAGCCACAGACTGTACCTTTTCCATTACCAGTCCGGCAGGTGTGCCTGTACCAGTTACAAAGCTGAATGATTTTACGGCAGAGTTCAGTCCCGATGCATTCGACCCCGGAGCAGGATATACAATGACATATTCCTGCAGGGATATGCTTGGATCGACACAAACCATAAACCAGAAATTCACTGTTGATCACATAGGAGAGGTGAAGATAAAAAACCTTAGTGCCGACACAAGCTTCTGCGGAAATGTTGAACCTTTTCAGCTTTATACATCACGTGAAGGAGGGGTTTTCACCGGACCGGTTAACGGAAGCGGACAGTTCGATGTGTCACTTATACCGGGAGGATATGGAAATACAGTGGTTACTTACAGGGTAACTTCAGCACTGGGATGCTTTGTTGAAGATGTGGTCCCGGTTACAGTATTTCCGGTACCTCAGATTTCATTTGCACCGGAAGATTATTGCATAACCGATGTCGACTCCGATACAACACGAATGATAAACAGCACAGTATCTGCCGATCCTGTGAAAAGCTGGCTATGGGAATTCAGCGAATCAGGGCTCATAACCACCGATACGGCGAGGGAAGCTTCTTTCCTCTACAGGTCAGGAGGATTTCATAAAATTTATCTTACTGCAACAACTGTAAATGAATGTTCGGTAAGGGAGGAAGCAACTTTTGATATCGGTGTTAAGCCTGTTGCCGATTTTACATGGAAAAATGAGTGTTTCCACCCCGACTCATCGGTATACTTTTATGATGCCACGATTACAACCTCACTAATTACTTCCAGAAGCTGGAATTTCTTTGACGGAGACTCTCTCAGAACAGTTCGCAATCCTGTCTATCCGCAGAAATCGGAAGGCTATCTGCCTGTTCTTTATATTGTCACAACAGGTTATGCCGGCTGTGGCGACTCCATTTACAGGGAAGTATATATCAGACCTACGATCAGCCTGGCTGCCGACGGCTATTTCGAGGATTTTGAAGAGGGGAACAGCCACTGGGTGCCGGGTTATGAAACGGTTAACAACTGGAAATTCGGAACACCCGACAGGCAGGATATCAGCAGAGCTTTCTCGGGAATAAATGCATGGTTTACAGGCTTCAGAACAGATACCACGGTTTTTGAATCGTCGACAGTTGTTTCGCCGTGTTTCGATTTCACGGGAATAGAAAGGCCTATGATATCCCTCAACACATGGAAATCTCTTGAAAAGGACAGACAGGGTGCTGCCCTTCAGTATAAGATCGGCGATACAGGCAACTGGGAGTATGTCGGAACCCTTTTTGACGGCATAAGATGGTATAATTCGGCACTTATCAAGGGAAGGCCGGGTGGGGAACAGATAGGATGGACCACCGACCCCAATGCTGATCCCGACACTTCATTCGTCAATTCCAGGCATAAACTCGATGAACTGGGCGGACAGAAAGATGTTAAATTCAGGATAGCATACGGATCGGATGGCACCACTACAGGATACGACGGACTGGCCTTCGACGATATCTGGATAGGTCCCAGGTCGAGACATGTGCTGCTTGAACATTTTACCAATACTTTCAGTAGTCCGGGAAGTACTGCAACGGCAATGGTCGATACAGTATATAAATACAACAGCGATGATGTGATCTATATTCAGTATCATACCAATTTCCCGGGCCCTGATCCCTTTTATACAGATAACCAGGGTGATGCAGGCGGCAGAATGCTCTATTACGGCCTTTCGCGGGTACCCTATTCATTTCTCGACGGTGGCAGTGACAGGGAAAACTTTGCAAGCCTGTATGATTACAGTATCTCAAAAATAGATGCCAACGAGGTTGCAAGAAGAAGCCTCATGAATACAAAGTTTGACATAAGCCTTACCGCAGACGTCACTGAGGGTGTTCTGACTGTTGAAGGCATGATCAGGGCTCTTGATGATGTGTCAGCAGAAAATATGACACTTTATATTGCTGTTACGGAGAAAGAAAATGATGAACATACCGGAGCCAACGGTGAAACAAAATTTCTGAACGTTTTCAGGAAGATGATCCCCGATGCCGGAGGAACAGACCTTAAAAAAGAATGGGTAAAAGATGAATCTTTTACCATTCAGCCTATTTCATGGATGACAGAGAACATAAGGGATAACTCTATGATCGAGGTGATTGCCTTCCTTCAGAATAATGTCACCCGGACTGTATATCAGGCTTCGTCAGTCCGCGATATTAATATCGGGGTTGGTATTAATGATATGAAAAATAACGGCAGTCCCGGATTTGCTCTTTACCCCAATCCTGCTGTGAATAAATTAACAATAGATTTCAGGGAGCCGCTGACAACTGATGCTGTCGTCAGAATCCATAACCTTCAGGGGAAGCTTGTCTGTGAATACATTGCAGGTTCAGGAAGCACCGAGTTCGTAATTGATAACCTAAGCCTGAAGCAGGGTATTTACCTGGTACGGGTTTCATCTGACGGAGCAGGAATGGGATCAAGGAAGCTTGTAGTTACAGACAGATAAGCTGATATTGGCTGACAGGTCAGCAGGATATTCCTGATCGACGAAAATCATTTTTACCTTTCCGAACGAATTTTTCCATAAATTTGCCATCTGTTCATTTACCCACACAAGTTGGTGATAAATTTGTTTAATATTATATGCCATTTACATTATGAAAGATAATAAGACCTTGCTTATGATCCTCGACGGCTGGGGTATTGGTGACGGCTCAGCATCCGACGTAATAAGTTCAGTGTCTACTCCGAATGTCACTGAGCTGAAAAAAAAGTATCCCAATTCACAACTTTCAGCATGTGGTGAAGATGTAGGGTTGCCTGACGGACAGATGGGCAATTCAGAGGTCGGCCATCTGAATATAGGAGCGGGAAGGATCATATACCAGGATCTGGTTAAAATAAATAAAGAGTGCGAAAACGGCGGCATAAAAAAGAACAGGGTGCTCACAGAGGCTTTTTCATACGCCAGGGATAATAACAAACAGGTTCATTTCTTCGGCCTCCTTTCCGATGGAGGTGTTCATTCACTCGACAGGCATCTGTATCACCTGTGTGATATGACCATGGATTACGGATTGAAAAATGTTTTTATCCATGGTTTCGGAGATGGTCGCGACACTGATCCCAGGAGCGGGAAAGGCTTTATGAAAAACCTTATCGATCACCTCAGGAATTCAAATGGCCGCTTAGCTTCTTTTGTGGGTCGCTACTATGCCATGGACCGTGATAAAAGATGGGAAAGAATTAAGGAAGCTTACGATCTCATAGTGCACGGTAAGGGAGAACCTGCAAGCGATATACTGGAGGCAATGCAGAGATCCTATGATAAAGGTGTTACCGACGAATTCATGAAACCCATTGTAATGGTAGATGGTAACGGAGATCCTGTCGGTACATTAAAGGAGGGCGACGTGGTGGTCTTTTTCAACTTCAGGAACGACAGGGCCAGAGAGCTTACCATCGTACTGACTCAGAAGGATATGCCGGATCTGGCAATGAAAACAATTCCTCTTTATTATTGTACCATGACCCCTTATGACGCTACATTTAGCGGGCTTCATATTATCTATCCCAAAGACAATGCTGACATGACCATAGGCGAGGTTCTGGCACGGGCAGGAAAAAAACAGCTCAGGATCGCCGAAACTGAAAAGTATGCCCATGTAACCTTTTTCTTTTCGGGAGGCAGGGAGGAAGTTTTCGAAAATGAAGACAGGATACTTGTTCCCTCTCCAAAAGTAGCAACTTACGATCTCCAGCCCGAAATGAGCGCTTTTCAGGTAAAAGATGCCGTTATAAGAGAAATTGAAAAGGGAAAGTATGATTTCATCTGCCTGAATTTTGCCAACGGCGATATGGTAGGACATACAGGTGTTTATGAATCTATAAAGAAAGCAGTAGTAACTGTCGATGAGTGTGCAGGAGCAGTGGTTGAAGCTGCCCGTGCAAAAGGATATGAGATTCTGATAATTGCCGATCACGGGAATGCCGATAATGCTGTCAATCCCGATGGCTCACCAAATACAGCCCACTCGCTGAACCCGGTTCCGTGTATTCTGGTTAGCGGACGTTTTTCAAAAATCAGGAATGGGATCCTGGCCGATGTGGCTCCCACTCTTCTCACTTTGATGGGGATAACGGTTCCGGAGGAGATGACCGGGAAGGTTCTGGTTTGACCGCCCCCACTGAAGGGGTAATTACCCCCCCTGCCCCCCCTGGAGGGGGGGGAACCCCACTCAGAATAATAATTTGTAATGGGTTTTAACCCCCCTATAGGGGGGATGGGGGGTGTAAGAAAAATATATGATCCGGATCGACAACATAATATTCAGCCTCGACGTAATCGAGAAAAAGTTCATCTGCGATCTTAATGACTGTCATGGCAGTTGCTGTAAGTATGGTGATTCAGGAGCTCCCCTGACTGAAGAAGAAGTGAAGATACTCGAGGAAATATTTCCGTTTGTGAAACCCTTTATGAGAAATGAGGGCATCAGGGCGGT
>JAFGXX010000108.1 GCA_016936435.1 Bacteroidales bacterium | reverse complement strand
CTAAGGTGCTCATAACTCAACACATATCATACGTTCCTACAAGCAGGTCGCGCCTACGGCGCTGGATATTTGTATTTTTATGGATAAGGAAACGCGGGGCTGTCAGAGAAGCTCATCGGCAGGAAGTGATCCTGATGCAGCTTTCCGGGCAAATCACCTGACAGGCTCCGCATCCGACACATTTATCAGCATCAACAACGGGGACCATGCAGAGGAGACCAGCCTCCCCGGAAAGCTCTATTGCTCCATATTTACATGACTCCCTGCATTTTACACATTCAGTATTATTCAACAGAAGACAGTTCTCAAGCGAAATAATTGCCGTTCCCATAAATATCTGAGGTTTTGCCTCAATGCTGAAAAGAGTTATTGCCCCTGTCGGACAAACACTGCTGCAAAGATTGCAATCTTCGAGGCAATACCCTTTTTCAAAAGTGACTTCAGGTGTCATAAATGCGGTGAAACAGGCAAGATCCGTATTATGAACAATTATGCCTGTGGGACATGCTTTTATACAGCTGCCGCATCTGCAGCACAAACTGTTGAACAACAGCGGAGAGACGGAAGCCGGAGGACGTATCTTTTTCTGTCGCTCCGGCTTAAGGACAGATGGTATAGAAAAACCTGCAAGCAGTCCGATACCAGACATAATAAAGTAACGCCTGCCGGAATTACCGGTATCTAATTCTGATCTTTTTCTGCCTGTAAGAAAAACAACCAGGTTCTTAATGTCATCTATGACCAGCTGAAATCCTCCCAGCGGACACAATTTACTGCACCATATTCCCGGAAAAAAGAGATGAATTATCAACAGGAGAGGAAAAACGGAAAATCCAATAACTGAAATAATGGTCATCCTTCCGGTAAAAGACGAGAAGAAACCGTTAAAAAGAGCAAGGGGGTCAAAGAAAATAAAAAGAGGTATCCCTGCTATTGCTGCAGTGAGGGAGATGACAGCTGCCCATCTGTTTATATCAGGCAGTCTGCTGTAATCAGTCGGCTTACGCCTGCTGAGTTCCGAAATCCTGTCACAGCAGAAGCCTACCGGACACATATTCGTACAGAACCATCTCTTGCGAAAGATGACAAAAATAATTATTACAAGACCAAAAATGTTAAGCCAGACGAAGGATTTAAGTGCAAAAACAGAGTTTAGCATTATGAACGGGCTGAGCCAGTTATAGAACCCTGTTAAGCCCTTCCATGAAAGAGGCAGAGCCAGCGCCAGTGCAAGAATAAAGGAAAGGGCCCTGAAATCTGATGACCTGATTTTTTTATTCATCCAAGCCAGGCTCCCTGTTTTCTGAGCTCCCTCTTAAGAGTGTTTTTATTAATATCCCGTGGTCTCTTATTTTCTTTCGCAGCAATTCCGGCTGCGGTTCCGGCGCCGTGACCTGTAACCAGGCATGTTCCGATGATCCTTGTATCTTCAACCAGTTCGCGATCAAAACAGAAACAACGACCAGCGACCAGAAGGTTATCTGTTTTCTTTGGAAGAAGTGAGCGATACGGGATCTGCCAGTATGGACGCTCACGGGAAGGGACCTTCTTTCCTTTATACATCATTGTTGTCCATGCCCCGCTTATCCCAATAACATCATCAAACGACCGGAATGTCATTGAATCCTCGAGAGTCAGTTTGTATTCTCCTTCAAGTATACGTGACATACGTACTCCAAGCTGGGAAGCAGTGTCAAGTAAAAAGACCTTCTCATGTCCCGGAGTCTGCCGGATCTTCTGCACGTTTTCCCAAATCTCCTTTCTGTAATCCATCTGGAGCTCAGACAGGTTCCTGACGTCAAGTGCATCCTGATTTTCCTTTCCCCACATATTTACCCAGTTAACTCCCGGGATCGGTGTCGGCTTCCCCAGGTTCATTTTGGCATAGCCTGTTGTGCCAGTGTCAACCGTATCGGTATTGCCGAGCCGGTGAACAAGGCCTATTGCATAATTCATCACATCATAATCATCACCGGCAAGATCGAATATGTCGCCATCGCCCGTACAATCGACGACCACCCTGGCAAGAATGGCCATCCGTCCCGATTTGCTCTCAACAAAGATCCCCTTTATTGCATTTCCTTCCATGATCACATTGGAAGCCCACGTGTGATAGAGCATCTTCACGCCTGCTTCACGGATCATTTCATCGAGAACATATTTGGCTGCTTCAGGATCAACAACCGGATTAATTTCACTTATCGACATCCCCATGTTCTTAAGCCTTTCCGACATCTCGCCTCCGATGCCAAAGATCACCTGTCTTGTTCTGTTATTCCTGTCGACTGCATGTGTTGACAGCAAAGGTAAAACCAGACCTCCGGTCCAAAGACCGCCCAGGTGGTTATACCGTTCCACCAGATATGTTTCCGCCCCTGTCCGGCTCGCTGCTATGGCCGCTGCCGTTCCTGCAGGTCCGCCGCCGACAACAAGAACGTCGGTTTCAGCCAGCACCGGAATATCTCTTTCAGGCTCTCTGACTGTTGCTCCCGACGCATTTTCTCTTACAACGGAGCGAGCCTCCTTTTCATCCGGAACAGAAATGATCCTGCGTTTGCAGCTCAGCCCGAGGCCGACCGCTCCCCCGGAAATAAGTACACGTGAAACAAAATCTCTTCGCTTCATTTTTAGTAAGATAGTTATCGTTTAATTCTTAAAAACAACTTCTTTCCCGGTTAACCTGATCCTGCCGGTAAGCACCTGAGTGAACTGAGGATCAAGGTAGTCCCTGAAACCCGGCTGCTTACCTCCAACCGATATTGAAAAGTAGCCCGGTTCAATAACCCGTTCACTCTTTTTGTTTATTATCGAGAACTGTCGCGGCTCGAGTGTGAATTCAACTACTTTGCTCTCACCAGCGGCCAGGCTTATTCTCTGAAAACCTTCCAGCTGCCGTACAGGTCTGGGAGTGCTTGCCTTCTCATCGCTAAGGTAGAGCTGGACAACCTCTTCGCCGTCTCTCTTACCGGTGTTCGTAACAGTAACCGAAACTTTTACCGCTTCTCCCGCCACAGCCTTGTCGTCTAAAACAAGGTCAGAATAGCTGAAAGTGGTGTAGCTAAGTCCGTATCCGAAAGGATAGAGAGGCTCCTGGCGGAAGAACCTGTAGGTTTTTCCTTCCATGTCGTAATTTTCGAATGCCGGGATCTGATCTACTGATTTATAATATGTTACAGGCAGCCGGCCGGCAGGATTACAATCGCCGAAGAGCACATCAGCCACTGCATTACCACCCTGCTGTCCGGGATATCCTGCCAGCAATATTGCTGAAGCTTTTTCCTGAGCCTTATTTACAGAAAGTGCACCTCCGTTCATCAGTACAACTATCACAGGCTTTCCGGTGGCGGTGACAGCTTCAAGCAGTTGTTCCTGAACTGCGGGAAGATTCAGGTTTGTACGGTCGCCACCGAGGAATCCGTCGATTTTTATGCTCATCTCCTCACCTTCCAGGCGTTGGGAAAGTCCCAGCACAAGGATGACGGCATCAGCCTCTTTGGTTAAGCTGACAGCTTCTTCCTTCATACCGGGGCGGGGCGGTGACCACAGAAGCTTCATATCGGCATCGCCCGAGTAGTTTTTATAGAGGACCTCGACTTTATATTTCCTACCTGCCTGAAGATCGGCCTGAAATTCGTTCACGAATGCATGATGTTCATTCCTGAAGGAGATTATCCGTTTGCCATCGAGCCTTATCTCATAAGCAGAAGAGCCCCAGCCTCCGAGGGAATATGTCCCTGTAACCGGGGGTATGAGGAAGGTGGTCCACTTAATTCCGAAATCGTCATCGGGCATATCGGCATGGGGCGAAAAGTGTTCCCAGTAAAAACCGATCTGGTCGTCAACCCTCGAGAAAAGCGGCTCCCCCTCCATCTCCCTGTTGCTGAAATATTCACCTAAAGCGCCCTGGCGTCCGTCAGGCGTCTGAAGATATCGGGATGGAACCAGTGTCATGTTGTTTATGCCTTCAGCGAGGTCACTGCCTTCAGAGTACAGTATTCTAGTCTCCGGTCTCAGCTTGTTCCTGATTCCTTCCAGGACCGTGACAGGATCCTTCGGGATACCGTTATAATTTCCGATCAGCGATTCGAAGTTGTCGGCGTTGGGACCTATAACAGCTATAGTTTTTATGTTTTTATCAAGAGGAAGTATGTTGTCTTCATTTTTCAGAAGCACTATTGATTTCCGGGCTGCTTCTCTTGAAAGGGAATTGTTGTAATCGGAGCAATTGACAAAATACGGGATCTGAGCATACGGAACCATTGGATCGGGATCAAACATGCCTAGTTTGAAGCGGGCTGTAAAGATCCTTTTTACTGCCACATCAATATCGGCTTCTGTCAGCAGGCCTCTTTCGACGGCTGTCATCAGGTGGCGGTAATCGACACCGCATTCAAGGTCGGTACCTGCCTTTACCGCCGCGGCGGCAGACTCGGCGGCATCTTTCGAGAAATTCTGGTATTTCCAGAAGTCGGAAACAGCCCAGCAATCGGAGACTATATATCCCTTAAAACCCCATTCGTTGCGCAGGATACTGTACAGTTCAGGATTTGCACAGCAGGGGTAATCGCGGAACATATTATAGGCTCCCATCACCGACCAGGCGCCTGCTTCGACGATCAGCTTCCTGAATGCAGGCAGATAGGTCTCCCTGAGGTCGACCTCGCTGACCTTTGCATTAAATGAATGCCGCAGGGGTTCAGGTCCTGAATGTACGGCATAATGTTTGGCCGTGGCCACTGTTTTAAGATATTTCGGGTCGTCGCCCTGCATGCCTTTTACGAACTGCGACCCCATGGCTCCGGTAAGAAAAGGATCCTCGCCGTAGGTCTCATGGCCCCTTCCCCATCTGGGATCGCGGAAAATATTTATGTTTGGCGACCAGAAGGTCAGACCCTGGTAAATACCGGTCTTGCCCCGGCGCTGAAACTCATGATATTTGGCTCTTGCCTCATCGGAGATGGCAGATGCCACCCTGAACATAAGGTCTTCATCCCAGGAGTTGGCAATGGTTATCGACTGGGGGAAGACGGTTGCATAACCTGCCCTTGCAACGCCGTGCAATGCTTCATTCCACCAGTTATAGGCAGGTATCCCCAGCCGCGGTATGGCCGGAGCTGTATAGAGAAGCTGATCGGCCTTTTCCTTCAGCGTCATCCCCGAAACCAGGTCGCCGACTCTCTCTTCCAATGACAGGGATGGATTCCTGAAAGCGAACTCAGCAGATATGTTCTGTGCAAGTATCCCCGGGGCTGAAAAGAGAAGTATAAATGAGAGAATAATCAATCTTGATCTTTTCATCTTATTCTTAAATTTTGTGGTAAATAATTAAAACCGTGGTGATCATTTTCTTTTTTTCACAGCATTAAAATAAGCATAAAAAAAGAAAATATTTCCGTTGAATATGTAAATTGTATCCGAAAATATAAAATGGAAAAGATCCCTCAATAGAAACCCGATGAGCTGAACGATGAATTTCATCGGGGCCAGGAATATTTTGATAAATGGGAATACATAGCCGATGAGAAAGGCACTGTGTGCCTTACACACGATAAAGAAGCAAGAATATCTAAATTTATTGTAATTATGGAAAAAAACAGATGTCTGGCAAGCTGCAAATACCATTCGGGCCGAAGGGAATTCATTAAGAAATCAGCAACCGTAGCGGCGGGACTTTTACTTGCTGATAATTTCATTTTATATGCCCGAAAAAAAGGTGTTATTCTTCCCTCAATACGAGGATCGGGGGAGGCGGCTAATTATGTACCGAAGATAAAGGCAGCATTCGTGAGAAGAAAAGAGGATTATGGTATGCGCTGGCCGGGAGCTGTTTACGACGGAGAGGCTGCGAAAAAAATGTATACTGAGGAATTAGTCAGAACGGCCGCAACACTGGGAGTATCACTGGAAATAAGAGATACTCCTGTATTCAGTGCTGAAGAAGGAGACCTCTGGCTAGCACAGGCAAAAGAGAGCAAAGCCGACGGCTTGTGTGTACTCCTTCTCGACCGTCAGGATCATGCCTGGCCCACTGCGAAAAAATCGGCAGAATCAGGAATACCGTCGGTGATCTTTTCGCCTCTTGGTTCATCATTTACCACAAATACAATCAACTTTGCAGGGAAACCAGGTTGTGTGGTATACTCAACAAATGATTTCAGCCAGGTTGCCTATGGACTTAAAATGCTGAAAGCAGGAGCACTCATGAAACATTCACGATGTGTTGTGATCAAAGGCAGGGAGAGAAGAGAAATATTATTATCCTCAGATACGGGTATTGCGCTTCAATATGTTCCGGCAGATACATTCATTAATATATACAACACAATGCCGGTGAGTCCTGAGGTCATTAAAATGGCAGATGATTATCTGAAAAAGGCAAAATCAATTAGATTAGCCACCCGGCAGGATGTCATCAACGGGATCAAAAGTTACCTCGTTGCAGGAAAGATCCTTGAAGATGAAAAAGCAGATGCCATTTCGATGGATTGTCTGGGAGCACTTGGAAATATAGAAGTAAGCCTGCCCTGCATATCGTGGTCAAGAATGAATGATGACGGTATTCCGGCAATTTGTGAAGCTGATACAGGAGCTATCGGCGCACAGATAATTGTTCAGTATCTTTTTGACAGGCCCGGATTCCAGCAGGACCCTGTTGCCGACACTTCTGATGACACGCTTATAGGCGCTCACTGCAGCTGTCCGACACGTCTGAACGGATTCGGTAATCCACCTGAACCTTTCGAGCTGATCCACCACCACGGCAACAGGGATGCAGTTCCGCGAACCATCTGGAAAAAAGGTCAGAGGATAACCCTCCTTGATTTCTTCCCGGCAAAAGAGAGATCTCAGTTACTCTTCTCCACAGGGACAGTTGTTGATAATCTTAGCGTACCACCTTCGGGAGGATGCGTCGTTTCAGTAAAATATAAGATGGATGGTAATCAGGATGTTCTCTCCTACCCTGGAATGCATCAGCTTTTCTTTTACGGAGATTATAAGAAAGAATTAAAAGCGTTTTGCCAGCTGTTTAACTTTGAAGCCAGCATGGTCTGATAACCTGTTGATTTTGAAGGTACCAGATTAATATTTCCCGTATTGCATCAGTGTGTCCCACATAGCCCAGAAGTTTTCCGGCGGGACATCTTCCTGTATGTTATGCACTGTTGTAAAGACAAATCCTCCACCCGGGGCCAGGATATCGATGATCTTTTTCACCTCATCTTCTACCTCAGGAGGGGATCCGTCGCGTAATGTTGACTGGGTATTTACTCCTCCTCCCCAGAAAACCACATCTTTTCCGAAATCTCTTTTAAGTTCCTTCAGATCCATTCCTGAAGCTGTGAACTGAACAGGGTTATAAATATCCATTCCGGCATCGATAAGGTCGGGCAGAAGTGTACGCACCGACCCGCAGGTATGCATGAAGATCCTGACACCCGGGAGCCGCCTTTTGATATGAGACCACAAATTCCCGAACCTGGAAATTACTGTCTT
>JAFGXX010000107.1 GCA_016936435.1 Bacteroidales bacterium | reverse complement strand
ATCGCACAGGACGGCTCCGGATTTATGTGGATTGGCACAAATGCGGGATTAAGTTTTCTGGCAAATGGTACATGGTCGCACATAACAGAATTCGGTTGTGTATATGCATTAATGAAGGATTATAATAATCATATGTGGGTAAGTACTGAAAACTATGTTCCATTGGAATGGGATCTCAACAATTGGGTCTCATGGTATGATAAAGAATATAAGTGGTACAATTATGTAAATTTTTTTTTCGAGGACAGGGAAAGAAACATCTGGTTTGGCACCTGGGACGGACTGAAAAAAATCACAAATGGAAGTATCACCTATTATAATACTGATAATGGATTTCCGGGAGGTGAGGTAATGTCAATTTATCAGGATTACTGGGGATATCTCTGGATTGGAGTTAAATGGGCTTCCGCTGTTATCAAATATGATTACCGGAGCTTTGAAACTGTATCACTTGTAAACGGATTTCCGCTGAATATAATCACTTCAATTTCCTCTGACAATGAGGAAAATCTATGG
The DNA here is from genome assembly GCA_016936435.1 of Bacteroidales bacterium. GTDB lineage: Bacteria > Bacteroidota > Bacteroidia > Bacteroidales > VadinHA17 > LD21. Next base: position 6,987 of record JAFGXX010000107.1, on the reverse strand, counting down.
ATCGGTGCACGTGATAGGGGAGCAATTAAATTCAACGGTTCATTGATGAAAACGTATACAGTCAAAGACGGTTTACCCGGGAATTTCATTACGACTATTCTCAAGGACAGACATGGCTATTTGTGGTTTGGAACACAAGGCGGAGGAGTTGCAAGGTATATGCCAGGGCTGAATTAGGATTTGATTAATACCTGACTGAAAAGGAATACTTAAAAATTAGTTACCTCAGATGAGATTCCCCATCCTTCTGGCATGGATATTAGCAACAGGTCTTACCCTAAATGCCCAGACATTGAGGGATTCAATTCTTGTCAATGAACGGAAAATCGACCGTCCGCTGACTTTACATAAGGGGCAGCTGCAATTTAATACCGGCTACGAGATATCGGTTATTTCAAAGGAATATAATAATACCGGAAGCTCCATTTCTCTTGCTGACAAGGGGATCGCCTCCATCCTCCACAAATATTACTTCGAACTAAATTACGGGCTCCTTGATTATATTCAGACATTAGTTGCTATAAACTATGCGCGTCGCGGACAAAGACATGAAACACTTTACCTTTGGACAACATCTTATGAAGCACCTGATTATGAGGTGACTTGCTTTGAAGAGTACACTGGATTTGAGGATATTTATCTGGGTGGAGTTTTTAAAATACCCTTCGAAACCGACAGAATCGAAATCACCTTGTCTCCGGGAATAAGCTTGCCACTGTTCTCAAACAAACCCGATAAACCTGAAAACAGTATAGTTCTGCCTACAGAAGAGCATCCGACAACAGATATTCTGTATCACAACCATCAAAGGATGGGCAATGGATCTCTGGCAGTGAAAGCCGGAACATCTTTTCTGTTAAGGCTACCTTGGAATATAAATGTTTCTGCAAGAGTGAATTACAGTGGACCTATTTCCGAAAGCAAATCAATAAGGTGGGTCCATCAATTGGATGGATCTGACTTCATTTATGATGATATCCCATACAATTACCTTCTCGGGAATACATGGGATTATAAAGCGGATCTGACTTTTCCTGTGATATCCTGGTTCAGTGCAATAATATCCTGGTCTGGCAGACATACATCGGAAGGCTGGAGTGAAAAAACGGGCTATCGTATCAAAAATCCTGACGTCAGGCTCTCTGTATTGTCTGCAGGATATGAAATAATAGCCTCAGGCAGACTATGGATAAACGAATACGTGAACATTCCCATATCCGGAAAGAACCAGCTTGCCCCATTTTCGATATATCTCGGGGTATGCTATAATCTTTTCCCTTTTGAAAAGCGAATAAAATATTAATATGTGACCCACATGTATCAAATTCAAAAACACGTATGTATATAATTTTCAAACAAGTGGGTTCCCCCGCTTAGCGGGGCAGGCTATCAGACCTTCAAAATATAAATTATATACTGATGAAAAGAATATTTGCCTGTCTGATTTTTTCCCTGATTGCATATTTCTCCTTTTCCCAGGAAGAAGATAAGCTTCTCGTATCTGAGATAAAGCAAAGCACTGTTATTACAGAACCTGCAACCCTTAACAGAGGATTTTTTAAAATAGGATCGGAATTTACATATGCGGTTGAAGACAGGGAATTTTCAGAGAGTCATAAAAGAGATTATTCAACAGGTAATGGATGGGGAAGATCTTCATCGGTAAATCTTTATTTGTTTTATGGGCTTACAAACCGGATTGAACTTTGCCTGTATGTGCCTTACAAGTTCAGATCGATACACTACTCATATATTGATGAATTCCCGATTATCGGCACTTCAATTCTTACAAAATGGAAAACGCAGGGGAACGGGATCGGGGACATTCAATTTACAATCAGGTACCAGATAATTGAAGGAAGTAAAACCAGGCCATCGCTGACAGCCTCATTAACAACATCTTTCCCTACCGGAGAAAAAAATCCGACCAACATAACAGATCAGTTTATCTATGATCATCCCTCCGGCAGCGGAGAAATTTTGCTAGTCCCGGAATTTACTTACAGGAAAGTTGCTTATCCTTATTCATACTCATTCTGGAGCTACTTTCAATATGGTTTTGGATGTGAGAAAAAAATGCTGCCTTACGAAGATCCTATTCACTTCAGATCTGGCAGTCGTTTAATTCTGGGTGGTAATTTCAATTTTCTGCTTAACGATTGGATTGCAGTTCAGAACGACCTGATTTACGACAATAAACAGGCTGATACTTATAAAGGAAGCACTATGATTACCTCCTTTATGCCCTCAAATGACTCCTGGGCCATCATTTATACACCCGGCATCAGTTTTCAGTTTAAAAAAATCAGGCTAGCCCAGGGAGTCTCTATCCCTCTTACAGGAAAATTCTGGATCGCTGATCCGCAATACAGAATTATGCTACAATATATTTTATGATTGTCACAAGCCAGTCAGATGCTTTATACGAATAGAATAACAGCTGTTTTTACCGTTCTTTTAATCATGATCTGTTTATGGTCATGTATGACTCCTGCTGTTATTGCGACACAGACAATTCAGAAGGCAGACGATGACAACAATCAGAAAAGATACAGAGAGGCAATAGCCGGTTATCAGAAATATCTTAAGCTGGCTCCTGCCCTGGGGCTTTACAGGAACCTTACCATGGAGGCAGATGTGTACAGGAAGCTCGCACATGCTTCATCAGCACTATCGGAATATGATTCATCGCTTTTTTATCTCCACAGTGCAGTGAAAATAGATTCAATCCTGGAACCCAATGCAATGAATCTTATAGATGATTACCGCAGAATAGGATTGACATACGGGTATAAAGGGGATTACATAAACAGTATCAGGTTCCTTAAGCGCTCACTGGATCTCAATTCAGGAATGGCAAACAGCATCAAGGGCACAAAGCGCAATCTGGCAGGCGACACATTCTTATCGCTGGCTCAGGTTAATTATGTTATCGGTAATTTCCGTGAAGCTGAACTGGATGCCATAAGGGCTTTTGCAGTATTCAGAAAAATTGACGGAGAATACCGGGGATTGATGGAATCATATCTGTTGCTTGGGAAAATAAGAATTGAAGATGGGAAAATAAATAACGGGATTAATATGATAGAAAATTCCATACGTATTGCCGAGGAGAATGGTCTCAACACCTCCAGGCATTATCAGGCACTGGGAAGTGCCTGCCTGATGGAATCAAAATATGAAGAGGCTTTGAATTACAGGTTAAAAGGTCTGGAACAGGCTGAGAAATCCGGAATACTTCCACAGATCACCTGGATGAATGTAAAAGTTGGTGAAATATATTCCCGGTTAGGGGATGATAAAAAGGCAGAGAATTTTTATGAATCCGCACTATCATATATTTCCGGCACGAGAGAGGAAAAACTTGCATTTTCAACATCATTACAGATGGAACTTGGAGATATGCTGCAGGGAAGCAGTATCAATTTTAATTCAGGATCTCTGACCAGTTCCGCACTGGCATCCTTAAGACTCGGAGAAACATATGAGAAAACAAATAAACCGTTACAGGCAGAATATTATTTTGGCAAAGCTGACACCATTTTCAATTTGATGGGCTCATCATCAGGACAGGCACAGGCAAAACTTGGTCTATGCCGGGTGCTGATCAGCAAAGGTGATTACAGAAAAGCTGCCTTTATGATCAATCAGGTTTCTGAAGCCACTGCCAACGCAGAAATAGCATGGCAGCTCCATTTTGAAAGGGGAAGGATTTATGAACAGCAGAAAGAACTGCTTTCAGCCTTCCGTGAATATGTAAGTGCAATAGAAATCATTGAAAAGATAAGAAGTGGCCTTAGCATCGAAGAATTCCGGTCCGCTTTCATGACAGATAAAGTGCATGTTTATGAGAGACTAATTTTACTCCTGATCGAAAACAGTGAGAACAGATTATTCAACGATCTTGAGCATCCGCCAATTGAAACGGCTTTTTATTATTCTGAAAGAGCAAGATCGAGATCATTTCTGGATCTTATTGGTAATACAAAGATCAGTTCAAAAAACGTGTCAGATACTGTACTCCTGGGCAACGAATTCAGATTGAGACAGCAAATAGGAAAGATAACCAGGGAAATTGAGATGAGTCGACTCGGTGAATCCGGACCGGGAATTCTGGAAGATTACCTGGAAACCTTAAACGCCGAATACGTTAAAACACTGGACCTTATTAAACTCAGCAACAGAGAATACAATACCCTGATTTCTGTTGAGCCATTCGGCTTAACAGAAATACAGGATCTTCTGGGTGATAATAATGCTATTCTCGATTACTGGTTGGGAAGTGAAAAATCTGTAATCTGGGTTATTTCAAAGAGCAGGATCACCGCAAAACTGACTAAATACGGGTCAGAGGAAATGGGAAAGCAGATTTCTGACTGCAGGGAAAGGTTAAAACCAGGTGCAGAGGACTTGCTCGGGGATCTATATAATAAACTTATTATACCGGTTGAACAGGAAATCCATAGTTATAAATCATTGTTTATTATCCCACACCGCAGTCTGCATTTTCTTCCTTTTCAGGCGCTTGTGGATACCAGCGGAATATTTATGATAGAGAAATATGATATTTCGTATGCCCCTTCTGCTTCCGTACTGAAACATTGCAGTTTAAAGGATCCGGCACTGAATATTGATTTTCTGGGTATGGCACTGGGAAACATGTCACTGGGTAATTTCTCTTCACTGCCCGGAACCAACGCTGAAATACGACAGATAATACAGCTATATCCGGGAGGAACTGCAAAATTCGAAAAAGAAACTTCAGAAACATTGTTTAAGACTGAAGCCGATAATCATACAATCCTGCATCTGGCTACTCATGGATTTCTTGACAGCAGGCGCCCGATGAACTCATACCTGCTTCTGCCACCCGACGAAAAAAACGACGGACAGCTCACTGTCAGCGAAATATTTGACCTTAACCTGAACTCGAGACTGGTTATCCTGAGCGCATGTGAAACAGGGCTCGGGATGTTATCAACGGGTGATGAAATGATAGGTCTGAGCCGGGCATTCATATATGCTGGAACACCTGCGATAATAGTGAGCCTTTGGCCTGTGGAGGATGCTACAACGGCAATTTTAATGACCAGGATGCACCAGTATTACTCCGCCGGCTACAGGATCCAGGAAGCTCTCTCCTACGCCCAGCGCGATATGATGAACTGTAACTTCACTCCCTCTGTGGAAAGGGGTGCAAATCATTTGGTGTGGGAGGATGCTCTTAAATATGAAATAGAATCAGGTAATAAAACAAAAGCCAGGAACCCCTTTTTCTGGGCTCCATTCGTCCTGATTGGTTTCGGGGGAAACAGTATCAACTAAATTTTTATATATGAAAACACCATTCAAATTGTTGCCGCTCAGGCAGGCCGGATTGACGGTTTTATTACTCGTGACATCAGGTTTGTTGTTTGCTCAAACAACGAAAGACCCTTCTTCAGTAAGCCTATTGCTTCCAGGTGACGGAATGCAGGCAGGTGCGGAAGAGCAAAAATGGCCTTTTGCACACCTGAGCCTTAATGCAGGTGGCTTCCTGGTTATGGGTCCGGTTCTGGAGATCGATTTCAGAATTGCAAAAAAATCCTATCTGGGGCTGTATTACGTAAACCATTACCTGGGCCTTTTTGCCGGCACTCTGGTTTTTGAGGGAGATCCCATTTCCTTCAGTCCCAGGAGTATGGGAGCAGGACTTTTTTTCAAGCATTATTTTTTACCAAATGAAAAGATGAATTCCCTTTATGCGGGCTTTTATCTTGGATACAGCTTTAATGAAGGCACTTACCATTATAGCTATCCCAATGAAGGCGTAGAAAGAATAAAAGATATTTTATTATTTGGATCTGGAGGCTACCGCTGGAATGTGGGGAAACGACTTTATGTACTGGCCGGTGTGCAGTTTGGGATTGCCTACTCCTATGAGGATAAATATTATAGAACTTATTCATTTGATGAAACAACAGGGACCTTTTTTAAAAAGGAATATTTTGCGGAAGAATATTCAGCAGAAGCATACCCTTATGGTTTACCGGAAATTACAATAGGAATAAAATTCTGACCTCTGTAAAATCTTAAAATTATGGAAATAAAAAATAAATACCGAAGCTCCCTCAGGGCAATGTTATTGATAATAATAATTTCAGCTTATGCCTGTGAAGATAATGACCAGCCTGATGTAGCTTACGGCAAGGTGACAGATATTGAGGGCAATGTCTATAAAACCGTTGTGATAGGAACCCAGGTCTGGATGGCGGAAGATCTGAGAGTGACCAAATACAACGATGGCACTGCCATCACGCTTATTACCGATAAGAATAACTGGGCCGCCACTTCAACTGATGCTTTCTGTTGGTTCAGCAATGAAGAAGCCTGGGGTGCCCTTTATAACTGGTATGCGGTCAATACAGGCAAGCTTGCCCCCGAAGGATGGCATGTTGCAACTGATGAGGACTGGACTGAGTTAACTGATTTTCTGGGAGGAGAGGAAGTCGCCGGTGGAAAGCTTAAGAAAAAAGGCATTGATATATGGGGGGATCCAAATATTGGAGCAACTAATATGGTCGGATTTACTTCAATACCGGGCGGATGCCGCGAACTTGATGGTGATTTCACCAATTTCGGAGGCTGTGCGTATTACTGGACGTCAACAGAATACCATCCATTAGACTCCTGGGAACGCCAGGTATTCTGGTCCGAAGCCAGGATTTACCGGGAACATGTTGGTAAAGAATACGGTTTCTCCGTGCGCTGTGTAAAGGACCAGTAAATAGTAGCATTTTCCCCTTACCTGAGCCGGGAGGGAATTTTAAAAGCCTGACGATGGAAAGATCTGTCCGGATTCCTCAAATGCAGTCTGGCTAAGCCGTGTTGTTTATTTGATGTTCTCCGACCCCCTTATACATTTTGATAGTTCCCCGATCTTTCATACTTTCACAGCTTCAAATAAAAATTCATGAACTGGATTGACCTGATCATCGTAATTGTTGT
>JAFGXX010000106.1 GCA_016936435.1 Bacteroidales bacterium | reverse complement strand
TCTTCATCAAAATTTCATCTTGCAGCTTCTATTTTTACAAACAGAATAATCAATTAATTAATAAATATACCATTATGAAGAAACTTTTCATCCCACTGTTTGCCTTAGCCATGGTCTTTGGCTTCATGGCATGCGATAAAACTTCCCCCGACATGACAGGTAACGGTCAGCTGGTGGTGAAGGTAACCGATGCTCCCTTCCCTGTCGACATGATAGAATCGGCTACAGTCACGATCACAAAAGTTGAACTCAGGAAAGCAGGCGATGGAATCTCTGACGGCTATCCTTTTATTGTTCTGATGGAAGACACTGTCACTTTCGACCTTCTCGACCTGAGGAACGGCGTTACTGAAGAGCTCCTTGCAATGGAAATACCTGCAGGCACCTATAACCTTATGAGACTATATGTCGAAGAGGCCAGCCTTAAAATCAAGGACGGTGAAACCTATAATGTAAAAGTCCCCAGCGGCAAACAGACCGGAATAAAAATATTCGTAAGACCCGATTTCACTGTTACCGGAGGACTTACCACTGAGCTGCTCCTCGACTTCGATCTTTCCAGGTCCTTCCTGATGATCGGCAGCTTCAACAATCCCCGCGGCATCAACGGCTTCCATTTCAAGCCGGTTATCAGAGCTGTCAACAACTCAACGGCAGGCAGGATCAGGGGTATGGTTACCGACACATCGAAAGTGAAGATCGTCAACGCACAGGTATGGGTGGCTCAGGATACAGTCGTTGCCGAAGCATATACCGACACTCTTGGACATTACGCGATAATAGGACTGCCGGCAGGTAAATATTCAGTATTTGCCACCAAAGAGGATTATGATACAGTAAGCTATGAAAATGTTGATATATTCCCCGGCAATCTCACAATTAAGGATTTTATGCTCACGCATAAATAATCAGGTTGGTTTTAATTTGGGAAAGGGCGCTCTCTTGGGGGGTGCCCTTTTTTTATCATTATACAGGTTTACAGACAGTTATTATGAGATTAGTTTACGTGAAGGGGGGATGGGGGGAGGGGGAGAGGGGGTGAAGGGGTCGGAAGGTGGATACACCATATTTTTTCACACATAAGATCTAAATATTGTTTGATAGTACACTACTCTTTTGTTTGTTATTATCAAACAATATTGTATATTTGCAACAAACACTGATCAATGTTGCTGAAATCTGACATAAAGAAGATATGGGAACTCCAGAAAGAGACTCTTCAAAACTCTGATTCAGGAGTCACACGGGAATTAATTTCCGGGTTTCAATTACCTTCCCGGCATTCCATCATTATAACCGGTATACGAAGATGTGGTAAAAGCACTTTTCTCCTTCAGCTTATTGAAAAGATGTATCCGGATGCCTTCTGCATGAACTTTGACGATAACAGGCTATATGGATTTGACAATAGCGATTTTCTTCGCCTTGACGATATAATAAATGACACTGGCTCCCGGATTCTGTTTTTTGATGAAATCCAGGAGGTTGAAGGCTGGGAAAGATATGTACGTCTGAAGCTGGACGAAGGATGTAAGATTATTATTACCGGATCAAATGCGTCTTTATTGAGCCGGGAACTCGGCACCAAGCTTACAGGGCGTCATCTCGATATTGAACTTTCCCCGTTCTCCTGGTCAGAATTTCTTGAAGCATCAGGGAATGAAGCAGGTGTGGATTCCTTTATAAAATTCATGAATACCGGAGGTTTCCCTGAATATGTGACTTCCGGCAGAGAAGAAATTCTGTCAGACCTCTTTGAAGATATTCTTATCCGCGATATAGTTGTAAGGGATGGGATAAGGGATTTAAAAGGTTTGCAGAGGCTGGCTCTGTGGCTAATATCGAACACAGGTAACCGTGTGACCGGTTCAAAACTGAAACAGGCTGTAGGTATAACCTCCACGAGTACCATTATGGAGTATTTTTCACATCTTGAATCGTCATATCTGTTTCATTTTGTTCCCTGTTTCAGCTATTCTGCCAGAGCTCAGATGATCAACCCCCGTAAAATATATTCCGCCGATAATGGACTTATTTCAGTTAACTCGGCATCGTTTACAGATGACCGGGGGAGAAAACTTGAAAATCTTGTATACAATCATCTTCGTCTGACAAATAAGTCAATTTATTATTATTCAGGGAAAAATGAGTGTGATTTTATTATAACACCAAAAGGCAGAAAACCACTTGCTTTCCAGGTTTGTCACACTCTTGACAGAGATAATCTCGACAGAGAGCTCGAAGGACTGTTTGAAGCACTTGGTTACTTTAAACTAAAGGAAGGAATCATAATAACCCTGAACCAGACTGATATCTTCAGCACTAATGAATTTACCGCCCGTGTTATTCCGGCCTGGGAGTTCATGAAGAACAGAATCTGACAGGATTGCGGAAGGCGCTAAATCACTTTTTTATATATTGATTTGTGATTGTGTAAGTATCCCAATCACCCAATCTTCTCTCTTCAAGCTTCGGGCTATTTTCAAAAAAATTCCAGCCAACGGACCCTACATTCCATTTTAACTCATATCTTTATACTTATAAACCGGTTTAAAGTTTAAAACCTGTCGACAGATGAACTTTAAATATCTCCTTAAGGTCAGAAAGAAGTGCTTTGCAACTCTGATCCTGACCTCAGTAATGATGTTACCTGTATTCAGCCAGCAGACACCGCTCTACCCTTTATTCCACAGGATGGTCTCTCCCTTCATCTTTAACCCTGCAATAGCAGGCAGCAAGGATTTCTTTTCAGTGGATATCTCGGCAGGGAAATTCGGTAAAGCCAACTCCCAGCTTGTAAGCGGGAATATGAGGCTCTCAAAGAAACCGCTGACCTATCATTCATCACCGCCGATACCACAGTTCACCAACATCGGCGTCGGAGCATACCTTTTCAGCGACTTCGACGGAGCAACTCGTAAAACGGGCTTCGGAGCAACAGGATCATACCATTTCCCTCTCGACAAAGACGGGCTGTCGTTCATCTCTGCCGGGGTGACTGCCAAAGTAATTTATAACGACTATGCCGGCAATACCGACCTCGGAGAAGCCCCTTCAACTAAATTCTTCCCCGATTTCGACGCAGGACTATATTATTACAGCCCTACCCTCTATGCGGGCATCTCGGCAACAAACCTGATGGGCACACCTTCAAACTCTGACACCCTCAGCACATATACTATCCCTGTGTCACGCCAGCTGTTTTTTATGGCAGGATACAAGATAGTGCTGAGCCGACAGAACAATATCGTTCTGGAACCTTTGATTATCCTCAATTCCGACGATTCTTTCTCGGGTGAAGTGCTTGACATGATCCAGCCTGCCCTGAAGCTTTATGCAGGAAACTTCTGCGCAGGAACATATTTCAACGATTTCGACAGGCTCTCTTTCTTCTTCCAGTATAAGTACAATTCTTTCTATGTGGGAGCATATTTCTCTCTTCCACACAATGAACCCTTCTATAAATCACCTCTGATAGAAGAAATTGCCGTGGGAATAAACCTCTCATCAATAAAATCCGGGATATCAAGGATGTATCACTGGTAATACAGTAATCAGATGAAGACTTTCATACAAACATTTGCCATATTGATGCTGTCAGCAGCCTCTCTTTCCATCAGCTCCGGAAATGAGGTCTACGGTAGCTCCGTAACGGGATCTGTAACCTGCATGCCCGATACAGTAATTAACGGAGGATTCATAAGAGTCGACACTTTCGGCCTGAATATCATGCCACCATCATCGGGAGTCCGCTTCTACAGGGATGGTATTCTTTTTCTTTCTTCTTCCAAAGAAGAAAATAAAATGCTCCCCGACCACGTGTCCTTCGGAAGGACCGAAGCCATGTATGCCTCCCTGAAAGACCTTCAGCTTGAAAACCACACTCCTTTTTTCTCATCGGAACGTTTTGCATATCCCTGCGACGCCCTTACCTTCAGCAAAGATTACAGGACAATGTATTTTACCAGACTGTCAGCACCCGAAGGTACCGAAAAAATATTCCGGGCCTCAACCGGTGAAGGTGGAACTGGCATCTGGACAGTCGATGAGACTCCCCTGAGTATCTGTACGGGTGAGGCAACATACACTCATCCTGCACTTTCGGAAGACGGCAAAATATTGATATTTGCTTCAAACCGTGAGGGAAGCCTGGGGGGAATGGACCTTTTCATAAGCCAGCTTGAAGGAAACACCTGGTCGGAACCCAAGAACCTGGGAGATGCAATCAACACACGTGCGGAAGAGATGTATCCTTATCTTGACGCTCAGAACAACCTTTACTATTCTTCCGACGGACTCCTGGGATATGGAGGCTACGATATTTACGTGTGCAAATTCAGGGGCAACACCTGGGAAGCGCCCGTCAACCTCACAAATCCTGTCAACACCATTTACGACGATGTGGCTTTTTCCATCGACAGAAATGACGGCAAGACTGCCTTCTATACCATAAAGGAAAAAGAAGGGAAGAAATCGGTTAACCTGCTGAAGGTGAGCATGACAGGCACAATTGCCGGGGAAGATGTGATAAACCTGTCACAGTTTTTTACCAACCCGGCCACCCGAAACATAGTATTAATAGTTACCGAACCTCCCGTGGAGGCCTCCGACAGGCGTGAAGCAAGCGACAGGGCCAGGGGCAGAGGCGATGATAACATCGTTTACAGGGTCCAGATTCTTACCAGTTTCAACCCGAAGACCAGGCAGATCGTCAACCTCGAAGGCACAGACTACGCCATCTACGAATATCTGTATTCAGGAGCATACAGGCTGTGTGTGGGAGAGTTCAGCACAATAAGCCCGGCCATAGAGCTGAGGAACAAATTCATCCGCAACGATTATTCTCAGGCATCCGTGGTCGTGTTCAGAAACAACGTAAGGTCATTCGACCCCGATCTTCTTGAAGAACCTGCTGGTATCACCGCTGCAACCCAGCCTCCGCCTGCAGCTGAACAGCTTACTCCTCCGCCAGTTGTCGAAACGAAAGAAGTAGTAAAACAGGAAGTTGCAGCTCCGGAGACAAAGAAACCGGAACCTGTACAGCAGGCTCCCGTCAAAACCGAAACCAAACCGGTTACACAACCGGCTACAACACCTCCCGTAACGACTGCAAAACCTGCAACGGCAAAACCGGCAGCACAGCCACCTGCAGAGCCGAAGACAGATGCCGTGGTCTACATGGTCCAGATCATCACAAATACCACTCCCAAAGGTAGTTATAAGATAACCATCGCCGGCAAAGCATACGATACCTACGAATACAAGTACGCCGGTGCCTGGCGAACCTGTGTAGGGGAATTCAGCAGCCTTGCTCCTGCCAGGGACTTCCAGAATGTATGCAGGAAAAACGGCCACGCCCAGGCCTTTGTCGTCGCATTCAAGAACGGGGTAAGGTCGACGGATGCAACGCTGTTTAAGTGATTTCTGATTGCGGAAAGTGGATTTCGGATTAAAGGATTGATATCCAATAAACTCCCCTCCCTGGAGGGGTCGGGGGTGGGTTAGAGTAAGACGGAATTCCGCAATCCCCCTTCCAAAAAATCCGAAATCTCTTAAACAATCCGAAATCCAACTTCCGCATTCCGTATTCTTAATTCATCCAACTTTCTTACCCACCCCTACCCCTCCCAGGAGGGGATCTTAAAACTCAACACCTTCCGAAATCCGCCTTCCAAAATCCGAAATCTCCCTTCCGAATTCCGAAATCAAAAAATTCCGAAATCCACCTTCCGAAATCCGCCTTCTTTCTAACCCACCCCTACCCCTCCCAGGAGGGGAACCTAAGCCTTACCACCTTCCGAAATCTCCCTTCCGAAATCCGAAATCATAATACACTGTCTGAAATTTACCCTAAATGAATATCAGGGTATCCTTAACCACCTCGCCCTTTTCGGTGATACCGTACACCTTTAGTCCGATGCTGGGTATGGCGCCCGTGAAGATATCGGATATAGGTGCAAAGGCTTCCTTGATGTCGTCCAGTTCCTTCATATCCTCATAGTCTTCGATGGGGAGATAAAGATGGATGATAAGGACATAGTCGGGGTCATTTATTTTGATGAGGGTCTTGATGATCTTTGCCAGCCATATCGATGAAGCTGTGTTGAAATATTCAAGGTTGAGCCTCAGGTTTGTAGTTGGACGCGGATTCTTTATATATCCTTCAACCCATTCAAAGACAGGCTCGTATATCTTTGCTGCATTTTCAGGGATCGACTTCCCCGATATTATAAGATCACCGGTATTAAGATCCAGGTCAACCTGTGGTGTCTTTGTGGAGGCTTCTATTACAAGATTTTGAGACGTCATTTCCGTCTTTTGATTCTTAAAGTTTCCTATCCCCGAAAGTAATTATTCAAATGTAATACATAAATAAAGAAAAGTAAATACTGTTTGTCAACAAAAAAAGGCCTGTTATCAAATAAATAAACCCTTTGGTAATACTGGCAAATGCCCATCTGCAGGGCAACTGTTGATAAACCTGTTAATAAATACCTGTCCTTATGTCCTTCGCATGCTGTCTTTTATCCTTTGAATATGACCTCTGCCAAGTCCTTTAACCTCACAGCCAAGTCTGAAATATTCCTTAATATTTTCATCTGATAGTATCCCGAAGCAGTCGATAATGGCGGCGGGATGACCTATTGTCTTCACAACTTCTCCGGGATCGAGGTTAAGGTATTGTTTGTGTGGAACGGCCAGGACCACCGCATCTACATCGTTCAGAGCCTTGCCAAGGTCTTTTTCCACCCGTATATCTGTCAGTTTCTCCTGGTTCCGGAAGAAGCGTGCTTTACTCTGTCCCGGTCCGGGATAGGTATCCTGCTGTTCGAACTCCCACCAGTGATCCACATAGGGATCGTGCACTCTTATTTCCGCTCCCATCTCTGCAAGCTTGCGGATCACTATCTCGGAGCCGCTGTAGCGTGTGTCGCCGACATCCTCGCGATAGGCAGCGCCGAGGATCAGCACATCTGCTGAAGCTATCGGCTGCCCCATATTGCGGAGGGCGTCGCGGACGAGTTGTCCCACATGAAGTCCGCGCGTATCATTTATGTCGATTGCCAGGGGCGTTATCCTGAAGATGTCATCCTCGAAGCCCAGAATGTGCTTGTAAGCCCATACTCCGAGACCTCCGTCCTTGGGAAGACAGTAACCACCTATTCCCGGACCGGGGAAGATCATATTGCTGTGCGTGGGACGTACCTTGATGGCTTTAATGACTTTGACGAGGTCTACGCCGTTCCTCTCGGCAAAGAGGCTCCACTCATCGAGGAAAGCGAGTATAGTTGCCCTGTAGCTGTTCTCGACGATCTTGGCTGTCTCCGATTCTATCGGACGGTCCATTACCGTGAGGGGGAACTTCTCGGTATTCAGTACCTCGTTAAGGAACTTCACAACCCTGTTTTTAGCTTCCTCATTGATGCCGCTGCATACACGCCAGAAGTCGCGTATGCTTGCAACATAGTTACGTCCCGGCATCACCCGTTCATAGCTGTGTGCGAGAAGAGGATCGGATTCTATCCCACGTTTCTTGAATATCTTCTTCATGATGGGATAGGCAACCTGTTCTGTCGTTCCGGGAGCTACGGTTGTCTCGATAAGCACCAGTGCCTCCGGCCGGATATGTTCGGCAATGACAGCCAGCGATGCCTCCAGCGCAGCCATGTCGGTCTCCCCGTTACGGACATCACCCAGGTCATCCTTGAGGTAATCACACTGTACATCCACAACGACCACATCGGCGAGTTTCAGCACCTCGTAGGTAAAGGTTGCAACCAGTGTTTTCTTTTTATTAACGCAGCGGTCTATCATAGGATCCACCTCGGGATCTTCGGCTTTCACAGGTGATACACCCCTGTTGAGGAGAGGAATTTTCCAGAAGCTTCTGGCGCTGGGACGTTGCAT
>JAFGXX010000105.1 GCA_016936435.1 Bacteroidales bacterium | reverse complement strand
GAAAAGGGAATAGATGATTTCCAGAAGGTTGAAGGCACATGGTGGATATCGGAAGAATACAGCATAGCTAATGCCTCATACTTTAATGTCCTGTTCAACTACAGCAACCTGTTCGTCGCATATTACAATAAAAAAACCGGTATGTCGGTAAGATGTGTGAAGGATTAATATAGGATATTGCGGAGTGCATCTTCACCCAGCCTCTCTTTCAGCTGTGCCAGATAGAGACTGGCAGGGATAACGTGCTTTCCGTGTGAATCCTTTGTTGCTTCGGGAAGAAGCGGTTCCTGTCCGAACGGACGGGGCATCAGCCTGCTTTCACCAATACATCCTATCATCCAGTTGTGTGCCCCCGGGGGATTCTGCATCACATATTCTTTTGCAACACAGTTCCATGCAAGCCCCCAGCCCATCGACCACCCGTGACCGGATCCCATCGATCCGCGGTTCCTGAAATCGAGCCCTCCCCTTTCAGCACGAACATTATCGTACAAGAGACCTGTTGACCACCGCTGGTGCGACTCTCCCCGCTGATCGCCGGTGAATTCACAGTTAAGGATCACAACAGGACCCGACACCCCGCTGCCTGTAGCCAGAAACCATACATTTTCAGCAATAACCCGGCAACGGTCAATAAGCACCTGCGTGCCATTAGGAGCAAACTCAGCCGGCCGTGACGATCCCTGGTGAAGAGCCTTGCGTACAACTGTAACATCGGTAACCGTGATCCTCTTCCCTGTAACACCAATGCTGTTCATGGTTTCCTCAATCAGTATATCCCTGGCCCAGCAATCTTCACCATTTATCCTCAAAGCAGTGAAATGAGGTTCGGAGTGAGGTATTGGTTGTTCCGGAGAAACAATATGAAGATTTTCAATGCCGCATTGACTTAATCTCCGGGAACCTTCTGTTAATTCAATAACAGTACCCTGCTGACCTGTAAATTTCTTATCATAAGAATCAGAAAGCGGGACTTCAAGGGATATTTTGTTACCACTTATTCCAGCAATCCGCCGTTCGGCAACAAGAAAGCTTCCGGCCCTGATCCAGGTCTGTGGTTTACCGTCACGTACGAGATCGTGCATCTGCATGAATTCTATCCATTCTTCGGTGACAGGTTTCCTGATCAATACGATATCGCCGGTCTTAAAGCCTTCCGCATTTTCAACATTAAATGTAGATGACCCGGATGGAACATACTCATCTGAGATCCTGGTCCTCACAACCGGTGTACCGGAAGCTTCCCCCTCCCCTGTCCGCTGACCCGCTCCTGAACGCAGTGAAACAGCATTGAAGGGGTTGCCTGACAGCTTAAGCGTACTTTTTGGCCCTTCTTTCTGGCCGCTTCCGCTTCCTCTCAGCACCACACCATCGGCCCCGATATTTATCGAAGCAGAAATGATATATTCTCCGGGGGCAAGCAGCACTGCGCCCCTGAAACCATTGACAAGGGGCAATCCTGAAACCTCTTCAATAGCATTTCTGATAAGCTCAGTGTCGTCGTTGCCCGTGGGACTGATACGTATCTTTACCGGTACATCAGGGATAGACACTCCTCCTCCCATGTACCCGGCATGTGAAAAATCCATGATCCTGTCACCCTTTTCTGTTTCTTTGTATTTTAGCTTTCCGCCGGTTGAGGGAAATACCCATTCGCTTGAAGAGGATTGTGGTTCTTTTTCGGAACAGCTGCCGGCAGAAAGCAGCGTTGCCGTTATTGAAAAGAAGATAAAATATTTATTCATCCTGAATTTCATTTCTGCCAAATTTATTAAAGATTGAATGAATTCTTCTTCTGCTTTCAATTTTTTACTTTCAACAAATAATATCCGTAAATTTACAGACAACCAAACTGCTTAAGTCATGAAAATCCTGTTTTCAATTCTGATCAGCATTGCATTAATATCTTTTTCCTGTACCGGTACAGGCGAAAAAGGTAATGGTGATAACGTTCCGGGCGATTCCCTGGTTATTGAACATATTTTTCCCTATCAGGATCTGCATTGCCACGGATCTTCAATTACCGAACTACCAAATAAGGACCTTATGGTGGCATGGTTCCACGGCAGCGGTGAAAGAACTGCCGACGACGTTGCGATAATGGGCTCGCGAAGAGACTCCAGGACCGGGCAGTGGTGCGAACCTTTTGTTCTCGCCGATGTACCTGATTTTCCGGATATAAATCCTGTTCTGTTCGTCGACAACAAAGAACAATTATGGCTTGTATGGTATACCGTTATGGCCTACCAGTGGGAATCGTCAATACTTAAATACAGGATAAGCGATAATTATATGCAGAAAACAGGCCCTCCCGAATGGAAATGGCAGGACATGATACATATTAAGGCTGACGGAACACCGACGGAAGGAATTAACAGCAGGGATCCTTTTGTTGAAAAACTGCAAGCAAAATATGAGGAGTATTATACATATCTCGATACTTCCGGATTTTTTGAAATTCCCGGAAATGAATCTATTAAGGGTGAATTATGGAATAATGCGCTTGAGAGATATTTTAAAATTGCCCGGGGTGAATCGATGACGGGTAGCGGCATGGATATTAATGAAGATGGAGAAAAATTCAGAACCACCCTCGGTTATCCTATGGCCAGGAGAACAGGCTGGCAAACACGCAATAAACCTCTTTTTTACGCCGATAAAATGCTTCTCCCCCTCTATTCCGACGGATTTGATTTTTCGCTCATTGCCATTACAGGGGACAATGGACTGACATGGGATTTCAGTGAGCCGCTGGTAGGTGCAGGATGTATTCAGCCTGCCCTGGGTATAAGAAAAGACGGTAGTATTGCTGCATTTATGCGCGATAACGGACCTGCCCCAAAGCGCCTTATGCAGAGTATGTCGGCCGATACCGGAAAAAGCTGGAGTGTGGTGACTGATTCAGATATTCCAAACCCCGGAAGCGCAGCCGATCTTGTTGTTCTTAAAAGCGGCAACTGGCTGATTGTCGGTAACGACACCCAGGCAGGCCGCCACCGTCTGAGCCTTTATCTTTCAAAAGACGAAGGCAAGACATGGCCCATACATAAAAGTATTGTAAATGATGTTCCGGGAAGCCCCGTCAGGGCACACTATCCGGCAATAATCGAAGGTTCCGACGGAAGTATACATGTTTCATATACAAACCAGATAGCCGGTCCTGAGGGACAGGGAACTATAAAGAATATTGCCGTTGCTTCATTTATGGAAAGCTGGCTCCTGGATTAAGATCCTGATAATAGCATCAGCGCAGCACCTGGCCCATTAAATATAGCCCTACCTGGCCCGGAGACTGTGTCCATACCGATTCTTTTGTATTGCGGTGCCAGGTTGTGCCTGTAAAAAACTGTGTGAGAAACAGAAGCTTCCCCTCACCCAGATCACGGTAATGTTCGAGGGTAATAATGGTCTCTCCTTCAATTATAATGGAATATTCCCTGAGATCAAAAGTTATCGTTTTGCATATATCTTCCTTCCTGAAAGAAAGATAAACCGGCCTGGTGAGAATGTTTTCCCAGCTGTCAAAGCCTGTCGATTTGTAAACATTCAGCCTGTAGGTAACTGAATCATAGGTACAGACACCAATATTCAGGTTTATGTCTTTCAGTTTTGTCCGTTTTCTTGTATTGATTTTTATTCCAAGCTCATAACCCAGGTTGTTGTCGGAAAATCCTGATCGCAAAGCTTCCGAGAGAACCGGGGTTCCAAGCGTGATCTCGCTTTTCCTGGGGTATACGATTGTTAACTCCGGCAGATCATAGGTTCTGGCTTTGAGATAAACGATACCCGAAGGCATTTCCTTAAGCTGCCTTACAGAAAGAGAAAGCGATTCATATCCTATCATCGAAAACCTCAGGGTATCATCATCGGAAATATCCCCGAAACAGAGAGTGAAAGATCCGTTTTCGTCGGTTACGGTTCCTGTGTTCTTTTCCGGGATACCTGCATTGACAAAGCCGATACCCTCACTGCTTCCTGCCTCGAGTACGCGGTATACCTGAACCTGACCTAAGGAGTCAATACCCGGAATAAGCATTAGAAATGCCATCGCAGACAGTAAAACCGCTATTTTATATTCTGGCTTCATTGACAGGGATTCAGGACCTTACGAAAATACAATTATTATAGTTGCCGGGAACAGTAAAAAAAATCAGTTAGCTGTTGTTCTGCTAACTGATCTTTTAATTTGTTACTGTCTTTTAGTTGCTATCCTTCCAGTTAAAGGAGATGTTCCTTTTTGCACCGTCTTTTTCAACGGTCAGGCGGAAATGCTGTTCTATTTTCTTTCTGTCGATAGTGTGGTCATGATAATATTTTATTATCTCCCTGTTTCCGATAATGTTCCAGTCCTTGTATTGGCTGTTGTTGAACATTTCCATTACCTCTTTGGGTATTGCTATGTTCTTCGACATTTCTCTTGTCTGAACAAGCTCCCCTTTGTTTGTATAAACAGCCCACAGGTCGTTACCTTTATCTGTTTTCATGGTAACTTCATAACGGTCAAGGACGATATCCTCTGCACCTATGTCATATACCCATCCGTATTCTTTAAGAGCGTACGGAAATTTTGACCAGGTCATCGGATTATTTCTGTCAAACTGTGTGGTTACAGCATTTACAACAGCAACAGGAACTTCACTTTTTTCTATTGTTGCCGTTACTATGGGTTCACGGTCTCCTATATAATAATCATGAGACACCTGTGCTTCAGCACTTATCATGAAGATAACAGAAGCTGCAAATGTTAAAAATATTGTTTTCATAATTTCAGTCTTTTTTAGTTTTAAATTAGCTTGTTATAAATTAACAACGCACTTAAAACATGTGATGATTGTTATTTGTTCATTTCTTAAATGTTAAATAATATTAAAGGACCTTATATTCTCATGTTGGTGTTCTTGTTTTCAGTGATGACGGAGGAAATAATTTCCTGTCACAGTATTATATGGTTTTTTAAATTAACGCATCTCTGATAATCTGAAATGCATAATATTTAGAGTGAAATACTAAATTTGAACAAATCAATATCTGTTCAGTAAAATGAAAACCGCGAATCTGCTTTTATTACTATTTGCCTTATTAATCCCTCCTGCTCTGGTTGCCCAGGAACAGCAAAAACCCGGCAACAATCCCAACGCCGCTCTCTGGCCGGCACACGATCCGGTAATGATCAAACAGGATTCCTTATATTATCTTTTCACAACAGGCGGGACAATTGCCTCATCAACCGATATGAAAAACTGGACCCGCGGGCCCAGGGTTTTTGACAGAGTGCCGGACTGGATTACAACTGACATGATCCCGGGTTTACGGGGAAGCGGGTACTGGGCCCCCGATATCAGCTATGTAAACGGTACTTATTACCTGTACTACTCCTATTCTGCTTTCGGTAAGAACACATCGGTAATAGGCGTGGCTACTAACAAGACTCTTCATTTCGGCGAAGAGGGGTATAAATGGGTCGATCATGGTCCCGTCGTACAATCTGTTCCCAACCGCGATTTCTGGAATGCCATTGATGCCAACCTGGTTATGGACGGTGAACAGGGATGGCTCAGCTTTGGTTCATTCTGGGGCGGAATTAAAATGGTGAAGCTCTCTCCCGACCTGCTTTCAGTGGCAAAACCTGAAGTATGGTATACAATAGCCCGCAGACCCCGGTCCTTCGAACTCGACACGGCAGACCCCGGCGACGGACCTGTTGAAGCTCCTTTCATATATAAACATGGTGATTATTTCTATCTCTTCATCTCTATAGACTACTGTTGCCGCGGACTGAAAAGCACTTACAAGGTTATGGCCGGGCGTTCGATGAAGGTCGAAGGACCTTATCTCGACAAAGAGGGAAAGTCGCTTGCTAACGGTGGCGGTACTCTGGTGGCACAGGGCAATGAATTCTGGGCAGCAGTGGGTCATTCTGCCCATTACGATTTTGACGGAAAGTCATATATGATCATGCACGGCTACGACAAACTCGACAATGGCAGGTCAAAGCTGATCATCCGCGAGATGAAATGGGATGCTGAAGGATGGCCCTATATTGATCTCTGAAATCAATTATCGCATGACACATCAGAATTTCAGGGACTTACTGAAGCCATTCTGAATGGTCTGATGTCGATTTTTTCCCATACTTTATTGTAAATGTATGGTTCATCCTTCAGGAGTCTGTCAAGTTCTTCCCTGTTTTCTGTTTCATACAGGATCATAGAGCCGATCATTGCTCCCTGATCATTAAGAATGGCCCCTCCGCAAAGGAACTTTCCGGTCTTTTTGACAAGGACCATCTTCTCAAGATGTTCCGGACGGCTTCTCATCCTTCTTTCAGGTGCTCCTTCATCGGTACCGTCGTATGCCACAAGTAGAAACTGCATGGTAGAAATCATTTCGTTTTGAAAGTAAATATAAGAAATGATATTTCTGTCAAAGTTCAACGGATGAAATATATAACTTTGTTCCCCGGTTTTATATGACCGGAGGGTTCTGACAGATACTAATAATTATTTTTGATAATCAATAAATTAGTAAAAAGCGGACTGAAAACAAATTATAAGGAAATGCCTGATTCAAAATATAAGACAGGGCTGGTTTTAAGCGGCGGAGGTGCAAGGGGCTTTGCACACTTGGGGGTGCTGCAGGCTCTCAACGAAGCAGGTATTTTTCCTGAAATCGTTTCCGGTACCAGTGCCGGCGCACTGGCCGGTGTGCTTTATTGCGACGGACATCCCCCAAAAGAGATACTGAGGATCATGAAGCTTCACAGCAAGCTTGATTACATGAGACCTACTCTTCCACGTGACGGTCTGCTTCAGATCTCCGGTGTGGCAAAACTCCTGGAATCGAATCTTACCGCAAAGAAATTTGAGGATCTTAAAATTCCTCTCTTCGTTGCAGCCACCGATCTAAACAATGCCCGCGCCGTTTATTTTTCCAAAGGTGAACTGATAACACCAATAATTGCTTCTTCAAGTATCCCGGTATTGTTTAAGCCGGTGATAATAAATAAAATACATTACGTCGACGGCGGTGTGATGGATAATTTTCCCATTAAGCCCATCGAAAACAAGACTTCATTTTTAATTGGCTCCTTTGTAAATCCCGTTGGCTATGAGGAAACAACATCGGGACTGATTACCATAGCAGTAAGGATTTTCATGCTTAACCAGGCGAAGGAAGCAGAAGAAAAATCAAAACTTTTTGATCTGCTTATTGCTCCGGAAGGCCTTACCCGTTACGGTATTCTTGAAACTGAAAGCGCCGATGCTCTTTACGAAATGGGATATAAGAAAACCCGCGAAAAACTGCAGGATCCGATAGTCAAAAAGATTATTGAGGAAAAACTATCATAATTTATAGCCCTCCTGTTCCTGTCTCTCTCTTATTCAAAACTCTTTGCCAACTGCTAACTGCCAACTGCTAACTGCTAACTGCTAACTGCCAACTGCCAACTGCCAGCTGCTAACTCAAAAATAAGAGCTTCCGTCCCAGCAATGTGTACACAACTTTTCCTTGGGAAGTCCTATAGCTTCAACCAGATCGTCAAGACGCTGATAAACAAGTGAATCGAGGTCGAGTTTTTCAGCTACTTTTTTCACCATTTCCTGATATTTTTGTGAGTCGGGGTCTGAAAACTCTTTCAGATCCTGTTCACCGCCACCCATTTCGACCATGGCTCTGCGTGCAGCCAGTTCCAGGGGCGATCTCGACTGTGTGAAATTCAGAAAATTGCATGGATAGAGTAGCGGAGGACAGGCTATTCTCATGTGTAGTTCGGCAGCACCCGATTTTCTCATGTCATTTGTATTATCCTTCAGCTGTGTGCCCCTGACTATGCTGTCGTCGAGGAAAACCATTTTCTTACCTCTGATAACCGAACTGTTTGGAATAAGCTTCATTCTCGCAACAAGATCTCTCTGCGCCTGGAACGCCGGGAGAAAGCTTCTCGGCCAGGTAGCTGTGTATTTTGAATATGCTCTTTTATTCGGTATTTTCTTTTCGTTTCCGTAACCAATTGCATGCCCTACCCCCGAGTCGGGTATCCCGCATACAAAATCAGCCTCAACGGTGTCTCTCCTGGCCAGTGCGGCTCCGCACCTGTAACGGCATTCATCAACATTTATACCTTCATATTCCGAAGGAGGATATCCGTAATAAACCCACAGAAAGGCACATATCTGCAGCTTCTCGCCCGGCTCTTTCAGGCGGGTGCAGCCTTCAGACGTTACTTTCATTATTTCGCCAGGACCCATAAAATAATCGAGTTCATAGCCGGTATTGGGAAATGAGCAGGATTCGGAGGCCACGGCATAAGCATCTTCTTTCTTGCCTATCACAACAGGAGTCCGGCCCAGCTTGTCGCGTGCAACAATTATACCTTCATCCGTGAGTATCATCAGAGAACACGAACCTTTTACTTTTTCAAATACATTCTCAATACCGGATACAAAATCGTCTTTTTCGCAGATAAGGTTGGCAACAACTTCGGTGGGATTTATATTTCCCTCGAAATTTTCGGTAAAATGTTTTTTACCCTGGATAATATGAGATTCCAGCTCTGCGAGGTTAACTATCCTGCTTACTGTCACCAGCGCAAAACGACCGAGATGGGAAGTAAACAGAAGAGGCTGGGGATCTGTATCGCTGATTATCCCCATTCCCGAATTACCCGAAAACTGTGAGATCTCTTCTTCAAATTTAGTCCTGAAATATGAATTCTCAATTGAGTGGATCGAGCGTCTGAAACCTTTACCCGGAACAATAAACACCATGCCTGCCCGTTTTGTACCAAGGTGGGAATGATAATCGGTTCCGTAAAACACGTCAGTAACGCAATCTTTCTTTGAAACAACTCCGTAAAAACCACCCATAATGTTGAATGTTAATGTTTTAAGACTAAATACTTCTTATGTAAATTTAATGATTGGATTGAAATTATAATATTATCTGATAATTATTATTTTTGCAACCTTATATCTCACTAAAAATCACATAAATGACCGAAACAATTTCAGACCAGGCAAATATGTCAGGAGACAAAGGCAGTGCACCGATAAAGATGATCGCTCTTTCGATAATTCTGGCTGTTGTGCTCATTTTCATTGTTATTATGTATTTCGACCAGAAGCATAAAATGATAGAGATGGAAACAATGCTGACAGAGGAGAAAGACTCACTGGCAAATGAATTACGAAAGATGGCTTATGCATACGATACGCTTAAAACAAATAATGATACCCTCAATGCAGGACTGGAAAGGCAAAAAGAGAGAATAGTAAAACTGCTGGCAATAAATGCTTCAAATGCACAGCTAATAAGAACCTATAAGAAGGAAATAACCACGATGAGGGAGATCATGAAGAGTTATATAGTACAGATCGACTCCCTCAACACCCGCAATAAGCTTCTTGTTGCTGAAAATCAACAGATAAAACAACAAATATCGGAAGTTGAGACTGCCAAAACCGAACTTGAAAAAGTTAAGGATGAACTCAGCGAAAAAGTTGAAGTTGCTTCTGTGATCCAGGCTAAAAACATAATGGCTGCTGCTGTTAACAGGAAAAACAAGGAGACATCGAGACTTAATCTAATGGAGAATCTCAGAGTTTCCTTTACCCTTCGTGAAAATCCTATAGCGGAAGCAGGACCCAAACAGATTTACCTGAGAGTCACCCGGCCTGATTCCCTTGTTATTACAACCAGTCCTGACAATCTTTTTGATTATAACGAAAACAAGATGATCTATTCAGCCATGCGTACAATAGATTACATGAACCAGGATATCGATGTTACCATCTGGGTTGAAAACACCGGTGATTTTATTCCTGGTAACTATAATGCTGAAATTTATCTTGATGGAATAAGAATAGGTAAAACCGGTTTTATACTTACAAAAAGATGATCATCCTTCGCGTGAAGGCATCATAAATTCTGAAATAATATTGTCAGATATCATTTTACCCTGGTTCGAAAGGATCAGGGTATTATTTTCCTTTCTCATCAGTCCGTAATCTATATATTTCCCGGCTGTGTTCATGATATAATCATAACCCTCCTTTTCAAAAGTTTTCTCGACATAGTCAAGGTCAATACCCCACATAGTCCGGAGAGATGTAAGTACATATTCATTGAACCTGGTCCGCAGGTCGAGTTCTTCGCGTATATAAAATTCCTTTTCCCCCCTGACAAGCCTGATGTATTTTTCAACATCACTTAAATTCCATTGTCGTGAATATCCGTTAAAGGAATGTGCTGATGGTCCCAGGCCTATATATGGTACCTGTTTCCAGTAATTTGTATTGTGGACTGAGAAAAATCCCGGTTTTCCGAAATTTGATATCTCATAATGAATAAAACCGGCTTCTTCTGTCTTGTCTACCAGTACATTGAACTGCTGTATGCTTTCCTCTTCTTCGACTTCATGTAAAAGTCCTTTTTCCTTCATTTTCCAGAAAACGGTTCCCGGTTCTATGCTCAGGTGATATGCTGATAAATGATTTATCCCTGTAGAAAATGTGATGTCGAGATTTTCAGCCCACCTGTCAGATTCCATTCCCGGAATACCGTAAATAAGATCGGCAGAAACATTTTCAAACCCCGAGCTGAATATCCTGCTTATGGCTTCTTTTCCCTGTGCAGCTGTATGTCGCCGGTTCAGCATTTTCAGATCATCATCGTTCCATGATTGTATTCCGATACTGACCCTGTTGATGCCTATAGATTTAAGATCCTTCATATAGGATCCGGTTACATCATCTGGATTTACTTCAATAGTAATTTCATCTGTTTCACCCAGGCCCAGGTGGTTATCTATGAAGGTAAGTATCCGCGCTATTTCTTCCTGACTTAATACTGTCGGAGTTCCTCCGCCTATATAAAGTGTACGGAATGGTTCGGATGTTATATAAGATTTCCGTATTTCCGCTTCTTTCTCCAGGGCAGCAATAAATGCCGAATGATCTCCGGCCGACATAACATGATAAAAATCGCAGTAATGACAAAACTTTCTGCAGAATGGTATATGAACATAAATTCCGGCCATGGGGAAATTCAAAGGAGTAAAATTATAAAAATATGTCAATCTATTACTTACATTTGCAGCAAACAATTAATGATGATAAACAGACATAAATTTACCATCCTTGTTACGATTGTCATCCTGTATTTAAGTCTCGCCGGTTCGCAGACATTCGGACAGACAGGATTTATTAATGTTCCATATATTGACAAAATAGGTCATTTCGGACTTTATTTCATTCTGATGTCTGTGATAATACTCGAACACAGGCACTCTTTTCAAAACACCCGTCAGATGCTTCTTATAGCATTAATTCCTATCTGTTTCGGAACCCTTATGGAATTTCTTCAGCTCGTCCTTACCAACGATCGTAAAGGAGAAGTCCTTGATGCTATTTTCAATAGCGCCGGAATTACCACTGCAATTTATATGTGGTTGATATTCAGGCCTTATTATAAGGACAATATCAAATAAGTATTTTTTCTGAATCAACGGTATTCTTTACAAGCTCTTCAACAGTTACTGTCTTAAATAATTTTATCAGATTTGACCGTACTTCTGAATATTTTTTGTGAACGGGACATGGCATTTTCTTCCTTTCGACTGATGAACACGAAGCATTGTGGATTATGCAATTTGTAAACAGGTCCTCTCCGTCAATAACTTTTACTATATCATAAAGTGTTATTTCAGAAGGATCTTTTATCAGAGAAAAACCTCCGTGTGGTCCCTTCAGCGATTTAAGCATTTTTTGCCTGGCTAGCTGCTGAAGTATTTTTGCCAGGAAAGGTGTTGGCAGATTCAGGTCTTTGGATATCTGCTGAATTCCTGTTTTGCTGTCTCCTTTCTGCCTGCTGGCAATATAAATCATTGCCCTTATTCCGTAACGGCATGAATTTGATAACATTTCAATACATTTTTAAAGGTATCTTGTCTATTCTCCTTTTATGCCTTCCTCCTTCAAACGAAGTAGTAAGAAAAGTTTTTACTATAAGAAAAGCTTCTGCTTCGTTTATGAACCTGCCCGGCAGTGCGCATATGTTTGCATCATTATGTGCTCTTGCCAGCCTGCTTATTTCTTCATTCCAGCAAAGTGCACTTCTTATCCCCGGATGCTTATTAACCGTCATGTTAATACCATTTCCCGTACCACATATCGATATTCCAAGATCAAAATCTCCTTTCGAAACAGCATTCGCCATCGGGTGACCGTAATCCGGATAATCAACTACATCGGCTGTCGGACAACCAAAATCTTTTACATTGTATTTTTCACTGATAAGAAAATCTATCAGTTTTTGTTTCAGGTAAAAACCTGCATGATCTGATACGATTGCAATTTTCAGCTTATTCATTATGTAGTATTTATTTTATTGCGTTAATTTAAAGAAAATAATATTCTTTTATCTTTAAATTGCATTGATTTTTATAGTCATTAACGTTGTTAACAAATATGTGAATTTCTGTGTAAGTATATTGTGAAAATATATCCTTTATAAACAAAATGACCTTTCTCCTGGTTTTTTTGTCTGTTTTTAAAATATTGTTAAACGATTAAAGTGTCTGATTCAACTTCAAATGAACATTAAAAACGATAAATTTGTTCTTTATTATTACACATACTATCTGTAGTAACAGTTGTTAATTTTAAAGTTAGATTATTGTAAAACAATACATAAATCATAATTTTAATGTTAATAAGATGTTTACCATATGATAATTACCTGAATTACAAAAAATGCTGATAAAAATTTCTAACACTATTAACAGGATAACATCATAACAATAAAAATTTAAATTTTATCTATAATTTATTTTCTACTATGTTAATAACATATCTTTCAAAATGAATAACAGGGAAAATATAGATTTTTTTTCTGAGATAAATAGGCTTAAAAAAGAGAAGAATGCCATAATCCTTGCGCATTATTACCAGACAGGAGACATACAGGATATAGCAGACTTTGTTGGCGACAGCCTGGGATTATCACAGAAAGCGGCATCAAATGATGCCGATATAATAGTATTTGCAGGAGTTAAATTCATGGCTGAAACAGCAAAAATACTCTCACCTGGGAAAAAAGTTCTACTTCCTGATATGAATGCAGGATGTTCTCTTGCAGATTCATGCAGGGCTAAGGACTTTAAAAAATTCCTCAGAGACAATACTGGAAGAACAGTCGTGACATACGTTAATACCACTGCGGAAATAAAAGCCCTGTCAGACATAATATGCACATCTTCAAATGCTGTTCACATAGTAAATTCACTGCCTCATGAAGAAAAAATAATCTTTGCACCCGACAGAAATCTTGGCAATTATGTGATAAACAAAACAGGACGCGATATAATTTTATGGAATGGCACATGTCATGTTCATGAAGAGTTTTCACTGGAAGCTATACTCAAAATGAAGGCAGATAATAAAGATGCAAAAATTATAGTTCATCCGGAGTGTGAGCTTCCTGTGAGAATGGTAGCTGACTATATAGGATCGACAACGGGCTTGCTTAAGTTTACTGAAAGAGATGATGCAGACACATATATAGTGGCTACGGAACCCGGTATTATTCACCAGATGATAAAGAAAAACCCGGGTAAAAAGTTTTTGCCGGTACCTCCTGTTGATTCCACTTGTGGTTGCAGTGAATGCAATTTCATGAAACTTATAACAATGGAGAAAATTTATCACTGTCTGAAGAATGAAAAACCAGAAATTAACGTTAGTAGGAAGATTATGGAAGAAGCCAGAAAACCTATTATAAGAATGATGGAAATATCTGACAAACTAGGACTTTAAAACATGAAGAGGCAGATTCTGACAATATTATCAGCAATATTGACTTTATTAATTACAGCCCAGTCAAACGAACAGATAAAAAACGGTTACCAGGTATTCAGGTATCCAAATGGCAATATTTCAGGTGAAGGAACATTAAAAGACGGAAAACCTGAAGGATACTGGAAAAGTTATTATGTAACAGGAGTAAAAAAATCGGAAGGAAGATACAGAAACTTTATGCTTGACAGTATCTGGGTCTTTTTTGATCAGGCAGGAGATACAACTGATAAGATAAATTATCTGTTTGGTAAAAGAAACGGATATTATTACAAATACAAAAAGAACCCGTCTGCAGGTCTCTATTTATGGTCAAAAGAACTCTATGCAGGCGATAAAA
This sequence comes from Bacteroidales bacterium, assembly GCA_016936435.1. Lineage (GTDB taxonomy): Bacteria > Bacteroidota > Bacteroidia > Bacteroidales > VadinHA17 > LD21. The sequence goes on along the minus strand of JAFGXX010000105.1, from coordinate 14,713 downwards.
AAGAAGGAACGGGATTTATATATTTCCCTGACGGCAAAATACAACAGACAATATCTTATAATGAAGGAAAAAGAGAAGGTCTTTCACGAGAATTCGACAACGAGGGTAACGTAATAACTCTCATGGTATACAATAATGACTTTCTGGTAAGCCGTGAAAGAATAAACCGTACCGACAATAAAGGATTAAAACAGGGAGAATGGATAGACTTTTATCCGGGCGGAAATAAGAAATCGGAAAAAACATATAAAGATGATCTGCTGCATGGTTATTACAAGGAATATGACATGAGGGGAAACCTTGTTATGACAATGCTGTATGATAATGGCTCCATAGTTGAAGCAAATGTAGAAGATCAGCCCGACATTGAAATTGTAAACAGATATGATGAGAATAACAAACTCATTTACAGTGGTCCTTTCCGTAACAATGTACCCGTAGGAGTACACAGGGAATATGATGCCGGCGGAAAAGTAATTAACTCATATCATTATAATGATAACGGGCTTAAACTATCGGAAGGGATAATTGACGAGGCAGGAAACAGGAACGGATCCTGGAAAGATTTTTATCCCGACGGAAATATTATGGCTGAAGGAAGTTATAATGACAACAGAAGGACAGGACTATGGAAGTTTTATACAATTTCAGGAAAAACTGAACAAACAGGATTTTATAATAATGGCCGGCCTGACGGATTATGGAAATGGTATTACGAAAACGGATCCATACTGAGGGAAGAAGAATATTTTCAGGGACTGAGAGATGGGGAATACACCGAATTTTCTCACGACGGCGAAATAATTGGTCAGGGAAGATATTCTGACGGTGAACGTAATGGCGAATGGAAATTCAGAACTGGTGACATAATTGAGGAGGGACAATATATTATCGGACTTAAAGACGGACAATGGAAATCATATTATTGCGACGGAACACTGAAATTTAAAGGCAATTATTCACAGGGCAATCCCGACGGCCAGCATCTTTACTACTATGAAAACGGCAGAATAAGAGAAGAACAATATTACAGGTCAGGCATACGGCAAAGGACCTGGAAAAAATATGATGAAGAAGGAATACCTTATATTACAATTACATACAAAGACGACGTAGAAACAAGCATTAACGGGGTGAGAATAAACCTTCCTGAAAGTGATGTGAAGCTGATAAAATAGTTACTTTGCCCCATGCAGGAAAAATTCAATATCAGAAAACAAGATCTTACAGCACCCGACAAAGAACTGGATTATCAGCTCCGGCCTGTTGTTTTCTCTGATTTCAGGGGACAACAACAGATCATTGATAATCTCATCGTCTTTGTAACTGCAGCAAAACAAAGGGAAGAAGCTCTTGACCATGTGCTGCTTCACGGACCTCCGGGTTTAGGCAAAACAACACTTGCAGCAATCATTGCAAACGAACTGGGAGTTAATTTAAGGGTTACATCAGGTCCTGTCCTTGACAAACCAGGTGACCTTGCAGGCTTATTGACGAACCTTGAAGCCGGTGATGTGCTGTTTATTGATGAAATTCACCGCCTTAGTCCTGTCGTTGAAGAATATCTATACTCGGCCATGGAGGATTTCCAGATTGACATAATGATCGACAGGGGACCGAGCGCCAGGTCTGTACAGCTTTCACTTAACAGGTTCACCCTGATAGGAGCGACAACACGTTCAGGCCTTCTTACAAGTCCGCTGCGGGCAAGATTCGGAATAAAATTTCATCTCGAATATTATGACCAGGAGATCCTTACCGGGATAATAAAAAGATCGGCAGGGATACTTAACATTAAAATTGACAACGATGCTGCCGGTGAGATAGGACGGAGAAGCAGGGGTACACCCAGAATTGCAAATGCACTGCTGAGAAGGATACGTGATTTTGCCCAAGTGAGAGGAACAGGAAATATCGACCTTTCCATTACAAAATACGGATTAAATGCGCTGAATATCGACCAGCACGGTCTCGACGAAATGGACAACAGGATTTTGTCGGTAATAATAAATAAATTCAGCGGAGGCCCTGTTGGCCTGAACACCATAGCCATAGCTGTGGGTGAAGAAAGCGGCACCATTGAAGAAGTATACGAACCCTTTCTTATCAAGGAAGGCTTCCTTAAAAGAACTCCCAGAGGTAGAGAAGCTACAGAACATGCTTACAGACACCTGGGAATAGTTTTCCGCCCTGAAAAAGGTGCCACACTTTTCTGATAATCAGAATCTCAGTTAAAAACGTTACTGATTTTCAGAAGACCTCTTTTATTCAGTATTTTGATCTTGCGACCGTTAAGTTCAACCAGACCGTCGGTTTTAAACTCAGATAAAAGTCTTATAACTGATTCTGTTGCTGTACCAACAATATTTGCAAGCTCTTCACGTGTGAGGGAAATACGCAGAATATTGTTTTCATCAAGAGCGAAATCTTCAACAAGTAATAGCAATATTTCCGCAAGTCGTTCGCGGACAGTCTTTTGAGCAATGTCGGTTATAAAAGAATTCGCTTCACCCAGTTCGTGACATGCCAGCTTCAGCATCTCGTGTGCGAAGGTGGAATTGGATTTCACAAGAGAGATAAGTATCTCTGAGGGAATAAAACATACCTGGCAATCTTCGATCACTTTTGCCGAAGTACATGCCAGTTCATTGCTTAATACGCTGCGGTAGGCGATAATATCACCAGGTTTAGCAAAACGGATGATCTGTTCCTTGCCGTCCAGACCTGTCTTGAATACTTTAATAATTCCCTTATGAATACAGTAAAAGCCACTTATCCGGCTTCCTTCACTGTAAAGGAGCTCTCCCCTTTTAAACAACCTGAACTCTTTTTCAAAGTTTATCAGATCGGTTTCTTCACGACTGAGATGGCGGAATATAGTCCCGTTTTCAAAAGCACATCTTTCGCACAGCGGAACCGGAACTTCTTGTTGTTTCATAGCTGGATGGCAATAAACATATTTCAGGACAACAATAAGAAATTAAACATTGTTCAAATTCCTAAAAAGCAGAGCTGAACTGTTGAAGGAATCTGATGTCATTTTCGAAGTACAGACGCAGGTCATTAACCTGATATTTAAGCATGGCTGGTCTTTCTATGCCCATACCGAATGCAAATCCTGTGTATTTTCTGCTGTCAATATCACAGGCTTCAAGAACAGCAGGATGAACCATTCCACAACCCAGCACTTCAAGCCATCCGGTATATTTACAGACGTTACAGCCTTTTCCTCCGCATATTGTGCAGTTCACATCCATTTCTGCCGATGGCTCGGTAAATGGAAAATACGAAGGCCTCAGCCTTATCCTGGTATCTTTTCCGTACATCTCCCGGGCAAAAAATAATAATGTCTGTCTCAAATCGGCAAAAGAAACATTTTCATCGATATATAGACCTTCAACCTGGTGAAAAATACAATGGGCTCTTGCAGAGATAGCTTCATTTCTGAAGACCCTTCCGGGAGAAATGGTACGTATGGGAGGCTTCTGCTTCTGCATTACCCTTACCTGTACGGAAGAAGTGTGAGTACGCAGAAGAATATCATCAGGGCTCGAATCTTCTTCCGAGATACGTGAAATGTAAAATGTATCCTGCATATCACGGGCCGGATGCTCGGGAGCGAAATTAAGCTTTGTAAATACATGGTCATCATCTTCTATTTCAGGCCCTTCGGATACTGTAAAACCTATACGGCTGAAAATGCTGATTATTTCATTCCTGACAATGGAAATGGGATGTCGGGTACCGGGGAAATAAGGAAAAGCAGGTCGTGTCAGATCACCAGAAATACTTCCGGAACCGGCTTCTGCAAGATTTGACCTGAGGAAATTATATTTTTCAAGAGCTGTTTGCTTGAGCATATTCAGCTTCTGTCCAAGGACCTTTTTATCGGAAGGAGGAATATTACGAAACTCTTCAAAAAGATCAGAAATAAGGCCTTTTTTGCTCAGAAACCTGATCCTGAACATCTCAAGTTCACCTGAATTACTAATCTTAGCCTCAGAGATCTCTGTCAGCAGGCTGTTTATTTTATCAATCATGGATTTCTTTATTTTCTTGAATGAAAATCACCGGCCTTCAATTTTAACTTTCAGAATCCTTACATCTGTCTCGGGCTTGTCGGCAGCGTCAGTTTTTACTCCGGCAATTTTATCTACAACCTCCATGCCTTCAAGAACTTCACCAAAAACCGTATAAGTTCCGTCAAGACGGGGAACGCCTCCTTCACTTCTGTATACTGCTTTATGATCTTCAGGTATTTTGTAGTCAGGGTTTGTAGTAAGATATTCAAACATCTTAACAGCTGCTTTTTCCTGTATCTCGCCCTCACTGAGAACTATGCCTGATTGTTTTACACTGTCCTCAATCTGCCTGATTAACATGTTGAACATACCCTGCTTTATATTGCTGTTAATTCTTTGTTCAGCCAGAACCAGTTCTTCATCTGTATGCTTCACTCCCTGAACAATATAAAAATGAGTACCTGAAGATCTCATTTCAGGGTTTATGTCATTACCTTCCCTTGCCGCTGCAAGGGCTCCTCTTTTATGAAACAGATCCTTTCTGAATTCAGAAGGTATGGTATATGTGTCAAGAGTATCGGCAGAAGCAGGCAAAGGAACAGACCGTGAAGACGGATCGCCGGCCTGGATCATAAAATTGTTAATTACACGATGAAAAGATATACCATCGTAAAAGCCTGAAGAAACGAGTTTTATGAAGTTATCACGGTGTATGGGAGTTTCATCATATAACATGAGCCTGATGTCTCCATGTGTGGTCTTCATTAACACGATGGTATTTTCATTTCCTCCCGGGGCAGTGCAGGAGAAGCTCAAAAACAGAACCGAACAGACAGCAGTCCGAAAAAGGAATTTGTTCATCAATAGACTAAATTGGTTAATATTGCCGTATAAATCTGAATGCAAAGATATTTAACTTTGCGCGATCAGAAAAGAAAAAGTGAACGAAGTCAGAACACTTGCAAAGCAAACAGCCGTTTACGGTTTCGGAACAATTATCCCGAGGTTCCTTAATTACGGGGTAATGACATTCTTCTATACAAGGATATTCACAAAGGCAGAATATGGAATTGTAACAGAACTGTATGCCTGGATGGTACTGCTTCTGATCGTACTTACCTACGGAATGGAAACAGGTTTTTTCAGGTTTTCGCAGAAAAGCGAAAACTTTGAAAAAGTATATAGCACTTCGCTTATAAGCCTGTTTTCAACTTCTGCTCTTTTTGTTTTTATGGTTTTTTTGTTTATTAAACCAATAGCCGGATTGCTTGATTATCAGGAACGAAATGACTTAATAAAAATGTCGGCACTGATAATTGCCATAGATGCATTTGCCGCCATACCATTTGCAAGACTACGGAAAGAAAATAAGGCCTTTATATTCAGCCTGATAAAGACTGCAAATGTAATCATTACAATAGCCGTTGTCCTCTTCCTTCTGCTCGCAGCACCGGAGATATGGGAAAAAAGCGATGGCTGGTTCAGGAAGATATACAATCCTGAATACAGAGTAGGCTATGTTTTCGTTGCAAACCTGGTAGGAAGCATATTTACTGTCTTAATGCTTCTGCCATTTATAGTAAAGATAAAACCGGTGTTCGATACAAGCATATGGAAAAAAATGACAGCATACTCATTTCCGCTGCTTATCGCCGGACTCAGCGGATCGATAAACGATGCTCTCGATAAGGTGATATTGCGAAGGGTGATCGGTAACGAAACAGGTCTTGAGACCGTAGGGGAATATGGTGCGGGATACAAAATAGCAGTTCTGATGGCATTATTTATACAAATGTTCAGGTTTGCGGCCGAACCCTTCTTTTTTGAAAGGGCAAAAAAAGATAATGCCAAGGAAACATATGCATTTGTGATGAAGTACTTTGTGATTGTTATGCTTTTAATATTCCTGGGAATAAACCTGTATATAGCAGGTTTCCAGTACATCATCGGCCCGGTCTTCAGAGATGCAATCGTTGTTGTGCCAATAGTGAGTATGGGATATCTGCTTTACGGGATATATGTTAACCATAGTATTTGGTATAAACTTAATGACATGACACGCTATGGAATTTATATAACAATGGCAGGTGCCGTGATAACAATACTAATAAATGTATTTCTGATCAATGTATACGGGTACATGGCATCAGCCTGGGCTCACGTTGCTTCATACGGAATAATGATAATACTGTCATTTGCTTTTGCTGCAAAACATTATAAAATTGACTATCATATGGGACAACTGCTTCCGTATTTTGTAATGGCTGTAGGAATGGTTTTGTTTGCAGGAATGATAAATTACAGGAACCTTGCTGTTGAACTGACTGTCAATACGGTGATGATAATTATTTATATCGCCTATGCTCAGATACAGGACAAGATACTGAGTACATTGTTTAAAAAAAAATAAATTGCAAGACTGTTATAAAAATAAGGAAGTAACATACGAAAAATACATGTAGGGAAGTCAGAACCCGTGATAAAGGAGTATGTTATTAAAGTGAAACAGGGTATACATATTTAAAATGAGAAAGAATAGATCAGGATATATAATACAATTCACCATGCTGATATTTTTTATTGCATCAGCATGTGGCAGGCAACATTTACCGGTGAAAAGCGCAGGAGTGAAATTGCATCCTTATGATACTGCAACTTTCGATTATTTATTTGTGGAGGCTGTAAGAAATAAACTTATGGGGAACAGCGGTGATGCGTTAAAATTGTTCGAACAGGCATCAGAAATAAATCCCGGCAGCGATGCATTATGGTTTCAGATGGCCCAGATATTAAGCACAACAGGAAATACCGGAAATGTGAAAAAATACGCACTAAAGGCATATTCACTAGACAATAATAATTTCTGGTATATGATGATGCTGGCAGGCACTTATTACCAGGAAAAAAATCTCGACAGTGCCATAGTATTCTATGAAAAGGCAGTTAATAAGTTTCCCGGGAAGGAAGAATTAAAGATAACACTGGCCAATCTCTATTCGGAGAGTAATAAATTCGAAAACGCTGCTGCTATATTTCAGGAAATGGATGACAGATACGGAGTTAATCCTGCCAGTACCCTGGGATCGGTAAAAAACCTGATGTGGTCCGGTAAATGGGATGAAGCGTATGATAAGGCATTATTGCTTCTGGAACAGGATCCTGACGAGATACTGTATAATGGTCTTCTGGCAGAAATATACAGAGGGAAAGGTCAGCCTGATAAAGCAGCGAACGTATATAACACGCTGATAGAAAGAAATCCTGAAAACCCACAGATACAGCTGGCAATATGCGATTTCCTGATAGAGGAAAAGAAGTATGAAGATCTTCTGGGAATGCTTAATACCGTGATCATTAACGAGAAAATAGCCAAACAGGATAAAATTGCCCTCATGGCAAATATTATTGAGAATAAAGAGATAATTGAGCCATTCGGAAAACAAATTGAATTGGCTACCATGATTCTTGAAGCAGCTCATCCTGATGATCAGCTGATAACTTTCCTGAGGCCTGAACTTTTAATTGCCGGAGGCAGAAAATTAGAAGCAGCTGCCAGACTGGAAGATATACTTAATAAATACCCCGATAGTTTTTATGCTGCTGAGAAGCTCCTTCTTATATACTATGAAGAGGGTGAATATGATAAACTGGAGAAAAGAGGAGAGCAAATATCGAAAACATTTAACCGGTCATTTCTGGCGAAAATGCTTTATGCTCTGGCAGCAGCTGAAAACGGGAAATATGATGTTGCTCTTGAAGAACTGAGAAAAGCAGATATCCTGTCAGGTAATGAGGAAGAGTTAAAAATACAGGTTCTGACACAAAAGGCTGATGTTTACTACAGAATGCGTGATTACAACAAAGCGTTCGCAACATTTGAAGAAGCGCTTAATAATCAGAAACAGGATATTACAATATTGAATAACTACGCATACTTTCTGGCCGAACAGAATATGCAGCTAAAATACGCAGAGAAAATGGCTGAAAAAGTCATTGAAACAGAAGGAAGTAATCATACTTATCTCGACACCTATGCATGGGTGCTGTATAAAAGAGGGAAGAAAAGAGAGGCAGAAAAAGTGATGAAGAAAATAATTGAAGAAGGAGGAAATGATGCTGAATTCTTTGAACACCTCGGTTTTATTATGGAGAGTAGAAAGAATTGCCGTGAGGCAATTGAATACTGGGAGAAAGCTCTGAAGCTGGATGAAAAAAAGGAATACCTGAAAAAAGAAATTGAAAAATGCAGAGAACTTGCATTCTGATATTATTAGTTACTGTAATAATAGGTTGCAGTTCAACAAGAAAAGCTAAAGAAACTGTAACAGAACGGGAGAATATCCGTGAGATTTATGTGAATGACATAACAGTTAATAATATAACAAACAGTGATTTTCATATTTCCAGGGCAGATATAGAGATAAATGATAAAAATGGAAAGTCATTTGTTATGGCCTCGCTGAAGTACAGGAAAGATGGTACCTACCTGCTAAGTGTCAGAACAAGAAGCGGAATAGAGATGCTCAGGCTTTACTTTACAACAGACACACTAATGGCTAACGACAGAATAAAAAGAAGGTTTTATACAGCTTCAAACGCTTATCTGCAGAAGAAATACGGTATATCGTTTAGCCTGATACCGTTAATATTCGGGGACATTGTTAGTAGTTCAGAAGCAAATCAGATAATTAAATGTTCTGGCCGTGTGAATATTGATAGAGTAAAGCAAAATGAAATTAAGTATATAGCGGAATGCGGCTATGGAAAAATCAGAAAGGCAGAAATTGAAGGTTCAACGGGAGCTGGGAAAATAGTAATGGAATATGCAGAATATGTAAGAGATAATGAATATGTATATCCGTCAAGGATAAGGATGAAAGACAAAGACGAAACCACAGTAATTAATTTTGATATAAGGAGAATAGCATTTGAAGGCACAGGATTAATAAAGTTTGTACCGGGCGCGAACTATGAACGGGTAATTCTGAAATGAAGAAAATTGCTTTAATATATTTTGGACTCTTTTATGTTCTCTTCAGTTTAAATGGACAAACGAGGGCAGAACTTGAGGAACAGAGGAAAAAGACCCTGGAAGAGATAGCCTATGTAGATAATCTGCTTTCTGTAACAACTGAAGAAAAAAGCGCCAGTTTAAGTGCATTGAGAATTCTGAACAATAAGGTAAAATTAAGGGAAAATGTTATAGAAGGTCTAAATGGTGAAATAGATTTGCTCAACAGGAGAATAGAACTAAACCGAATTGCTGTGGAGATGATGGAGGAAGACCTCAGACTGATGAAAAAGGATTATACGACAGCTGTTGTTAATGCTTACAGGGCCAGGAAACTAAATCCGGATATCGTTTATATTCTTTCAGCACAGGACTTTAATCAGGGCTACAAAAGGCTAAAATACCTGCAGCAGATATCAAGGATAAGAAGAAATGAGGCTGAGATAATTACGGATCTATTAAAACTTGTTGATGAGTCAAAAAAACGGCTGGAGATAGATCTAGATAACATCTCTGAGTTGAAAAACAGGGAGTTACAACAACGAAATTTACTTACTGGAGAGCAGAACAGAAGAAGCAGGATGGTTAGAAACCTTACAGCCAGGGAAAGGCAATTACAGCAGGAACTGGAACAGAAAAGAAAAATTGCGCAAAGACTTGAAAAGGAGCTGGCCAGGCTAATAGAAGAAGAAAAGAAAAGAAGGACATTCGAAACACTGACACCGGAACAGAAACTCGCCGGTGACGATTTTAAAAGTAACAGGGGTAAATTACCCTGGCCGGTCGAAAAAGGCGTAATCACATCAAGATATGGTACTCACCAGCATCCTGTACTAAAATACGTTACAGAGAAAAACGATGGGATTGACATTACAAGTAGAGGGAAAACTGTGGCAAGAAGTGTTTTCAGGGGAGAAGTGAGTACGATAACTGCAATACAGGGTGGGAACATGACAGTGATTATACGTCACGGAAATTTTCTTACAGTGTATAATAATCTGGTTAATGTAAAAGTAAAGAGAGGAGATATTGTTGAAACGAAACAGGAAATCGGAGAAGTTTTTGCCGATCCGGGTGATAGTTTTAACTGCACATTAAAGTTCATGATCTTTGAGCAGAAATTTCTGGATCCTGAAGAATGGATTGCAAAAATATAGGAAACAACGAAACAATTCATAAGGAAAAAGGGTATAAGGAAGATGCATTTGGGTGAGATGATAAAAAACATAAGAATAGAATCAAAAATAGCAAACCTTGGGATTGTAGAAAACGAAGTTGACAGTCTGACAAGGGAAGCCGGCATCAGCAGAGATAATTATGGTAAAATACTGGTTTCAGTCATGGAAGCTGTTAATAATGCAATCATTCATGGTAATAAATCACAGGAAAGTAAAATTGTAGAAGTAAACATCAAAATAGAAAATAACCTCCTTGAAGTAACAGTTACTGATGAAGGGCATGGATTTAAACCGGGAAAAGTGCCGGATCCGACAAAACCTGAAAACATAGAAAATGTAAATGGAAGGGGTATTTTCCTGATGAAAAAACTAACAGATGAGATAGAGTTCAATAAAAAAGGAAACATGGTCAGAATGACATTCAAAAATATCTTGACTTGAATAGCAGGGTTTATTATGATAATGTAAAATACAGAATAAATAGGAGCAAAGAGACTCTTGAGATGCTGAAGAAGGTCATCGTGGGCGAAATGAAAGAGCCGGGTGACCTTTCATTCATTATTACAGACGATAAAGAGCTGATAAAGATAAACAGGGAGTTTCTGAAGCATGATTATTTTACTGATGTAATTGCCTTCGCAGAAAATGATGGAGGTAAGGTATCAGGGGAAATATATATTTCAATTGATACTGTAAGAAGAAATGCCCGGAACTATAAAGTTAGTTTAACAGAAGAATTATTCAGGGTAATGGTTCATGGTGTTTTACATTTGTGCGGATATAAAGACGGAACAGAAGAAGGAAAAAAGAGAATGAGAATACTTGAAGACTGGTGGATAGAAAAATGGAAGATGGAGTTATGGAATTCAGATATGATATAATAGTTGTAGGGGGCGGACATGCAGGCTGTGAAGCTGCCTATGTTGCTGCGAGGATGGGTGCAAAAACACTGCTCATAACAATGGATATGACAAAGCTTGCACAGATGTCATGCAATCCTGCAATGGGTGGAATAGCAAAGGGTCAGATAATAAGGGAAATTGATGCCCTGGGTGGTATGAGCGGACTTGTTACTGACAGGAGTATGATACAGTTCAGGATGCTTAACAGATCAAAAGGCCCTGCGATGTGGAGTCCCAGGGCCCAGTGTGACAGAATGCTTTTTTCGACGGAATGGAGACGGGCGCTGGAGGCAACTCAGGGATTACATATCTGGCAGGAAGAGGCGAAAAGAATAATAACGGAGGGAACAAAAGTTACAGGTGTTGAAACAGTATACGGAACAAAATTTAATGCCTCAGCTGTTATACTCACAAATGGTACTTTCCTGAACGCAATGATGCATGTGGGTTTCAGTAAAATGACAGGAGGAAGAGCCGGTGATGCTGCCTCATACGGATTAAGTGATCAGCTTGCTGAATTGGGATTTACTGTGGAGAGAATGAAGACCGGAACAAGTGCAAGGATAGACGGAAGGACTATAGATTTCGGCGAAATGACGGAACAATTTGGCGATGCAGAAGGAAGAACTTTTTCGTATATGAGTAAAGAGCTTATTATAGCTGATCAGAAGAGCTGCTATATAACACATACAAATGAGGAAGCTCATGAAGAGTTAAGGAAGGGACTTGAATACAGCCCCCTGTTTAAAGGAATTATAAAAGGAAGAGGCCCGAGATACTGCCCGAGCATCGAGGATAAAATAGTAACATTCAAGGAAAAAGATTCACATCAGTTGTTTATTGAGCCAGAAGGAAGGGATACCATAGAATATTATGTAAACGGATATGCGAGCAGCCTGCCTCTGGAAGCGCAGTTAAAGGCGCTACGGAAAGTAAAGGGACTAAAAAATGTTGAAATTTTCAGACCCGGATATGCTATTGAATATGATTACTTCCAGCCCACACAGCTGTATCATACCCTGGAAACAAAAAAAATAGATAACCTTTATTTTGCTGGACAGATTAACGGGACTACAGGATATGAGGAAGCAGCTGCACAGGGTTTGATAGCAGGAATTAATTCGGTAAGGAAAGTAAGGGGAGAAGCTGGTTTTATTCTGGGCAGAGATGAGGCATACATTGGGGTACTTATAGACGACCTGGTAACTAAAGGGGTGGATGAACCATACCGGATGTTTACATCAAGGGCAGAATACAGGATCCTTCTCAGGCAGGACAATGCAGATGAAAGGCTTACAAGAAAGGGTTTTGAAATAGGTCTGGCTGGAAAGGAAAGAATAAGAAAGCTGGAGGAGAAGGAAAAAGGAATAGAGGAGATTCTCGGGTTTTTAGGTACGGAAAGTGTTAGTCCGGAAGAAATAAGCGGATTTCTTGAGGAAATTGGAACTGCAGGTATAAGACAGAAAATGAAGCTTATTAATATAGCGCTGAGGCCGCAGGTATTGCTGGAGGAATTGCTTAAGCTTTTTAAGGAAGGCAGGGAAATTATAGGAAGGATAGAAGAAAGAAAGGCTGAAATACTCGAGTCGGCAGAGATAAAGATTAAATACGAAGGTTATATAAAGAGAGAGAAGCTTATTGCTGATAAGATAAGAAGACTTGAAGAACTGAAAATCCCGGAGGAAATTGTTTATGAAGAGCTGATGTCTATTTCTACTGAGGGTCGACAAAAGCTAAACAGGATTAAGCCATCAACTATAGGACAGGCCTCAAGGATAAGCGGGGTCTCACCTTCAGATATTAATATGCTGTTAATGTTTATGGGAAGGTAAATTGTTCCACGTGGAACAATTATTTGTAAATATAAAAATTATATTATTTTGCTAAAGGATATAAAAATGTTGTAAATATTATACCATGAAAATAGAAGCTGACCTTATAGATATCCATAAAAGGGAGATTTATCAAGCGGAAATAATAATAGCTGATGGAAAGGTTGAAAGCATTACGAAGATAGAACGCAAGGGGACTTCGGGCTATTTTATTATGCCAGGGCTGATAGATGCTCATGTACATATAGAAAGCTCGATGATTACTCCGGGTTCCTTTGCTCTCGCAGCTGTTCCACATGGAACAATTGGTGTTGTTTCCGATCCTCATGAAATTGCAAACGTGATGGGAATGGAAGGAGTGGAGTTCATGCTTGAAGACGGGGCAAAAACTCCATTCCGGTTCTGGTTCGGAGCGCCATCATGTGTTCCCGCGACAGAACTGGAAACAAGCGGCGCAAAATTAGGACCTGAAGAAATAGAAAAATTGTTAAGACGTGATAAAATAAAATTCCTGGCAGAAATGATGAACTATCCGGGTGTTATCAATGATAATCCTGAAGTTCTTAAAAAGATAGAAATTGCCAAAAAATACGGGAAGCCTATCGACGGGCATGCACCGGGACTTTCGGGAGAAGGTCTGCGTAGATATATTGGTGCGGGAATAACAACAGACCATGAATGCAGCTCAATAGAAGAGGCCCTTGAAAAAATAAGTCTGGGAATGAAGGTCATAATTCGTGAGGGTAGTGCAGGAAGGAACCTGGCCGCACTTAAAAGCCTTTACAGCGATTATCCTGAAATGATCATGCTCAGCAGCGACGACATCCATCCCGAGATGCTCAGGGACAGACACCTGGATAAACTGCTGGCCCAACTGATTGATGAGGGTTTTAACATATTCGATGTCATCAGAAGTGTCACTATTAATCCCGTGGAGCATTATAATCTTGATGCGGGATTACTCAGACCAGGCGATCCGGCCGACTTTATTGTTATTGACGATCCTGCTAAAATGAATGTGATTGAGACATGGATTAAAGGGCAAAAGGTATATGAAAGGGGAAAAGTGTTGTTCGGGTATGAACCTGCGGAAGCGGTAAATAAATTTAACTGCAGAGAAATATCAAAAATTGAGATCTCAGTTCCCTGGCAAAAGAGCGAGATGAGGGTTATCGCTGCATTCGACGGAGAATTGTTTACAAAGCAGATACTGTATGAGCCGCCTCGGGGCAGCTTTGTGGAAGCAGACCTTAAAGAAGATATTCTCAAAATAGTTGTAAAGGACAGGTACAATGATGCACCCCCGTCTGTGGGCTTCATAAAAGGCTTCGGTCTGAAGCGCGGAGCATTTGCCTCATCGGTAGCTCACGACAGTCATAATATTATCGCAATCGGAACATCAGATGATGATCTGGTTAAATCTGTAAATGAAATTGTTAGAATCAGGGGTGGGCTTTCAGTGAGTGATGAAGGCAGCCTAAGTTCTCTCCAGCTCAACATTGCAGGCATAATGTCGAACAAGTCCTGCAATGAAGTTGCGGAAGAATACGAAAAACTGTCAGATCAGGTAAAAAACATGGGATGTACAATGTCAGCACCCTTTATGACTCTCTCATTTATGGCCTTGTTGGTAATACCCGAGCTTAAACTTGGCGACCGGGGACTTTTCGACGGCAACAGGTTTCAGTTTGTGCCTCTCTTTGTTTGAGGTCATTCGCTGCGATGTCATTCATGGTCATTGGGCCTCCTGGCGTCGGCCGTCATTCAT
>JAFGXX010000014.1 GCA_016936435.1 Bacteroidales bacterium | reverse complement strand
TAAATAAAAACGGTGAGACAGGTTGCGCTACCATGATCGGTAACCGCAATCCGCAGATGTCGGTGATGACAGTCACTGGCTACAACCGCTATGAAGGGACGATAGCCTTCCCTGGAAAGTGACATAAAGGGTTAAGGGTTAAGGGTTTTTGCCCCCCTATAGGGGGGATTGGGGTGAGGTTTAAAGTTTAAAGTTTAAGGGCACAACGATTCCCCTCCCGGGAGGGGTTAGGGGTGGGGCTATTATAGAAATTGGCAGCTGGTAGTTGGCAGTTGGCAAGTAATTATAACTGTAACTCCAGTGCCTTACGAACCACACCCGGAGTTGTCAGTCCGCGGTCACCCATTTCGAGCCAGTTTCTGGACTCGAATCTGGCGACTATTTTGTCTATGGTTTCGGGTCCGGCATTATAATCACTCAGGCGGGTCCGGATGCCAAGTGACTCAAAGAAATCGACAGTCCTGCGGATTGCCGCGTCTGCCTTTTCATCATCACTACCTTCCGTGATATTCCAGATCCTTTTTCCGTATTGGATGAGCTTTTCCTTCTTTTCCTCAAAAAGGGCTTTCCACAGTCCGGGCTGGACTATAGCGAGAGTTCTTGCATGGTCGATGCCATGAAAAGCTGTCAGCTCATGTCCGATGCTGTGAACCGACCAGTCTCCGGGCACTCCGCACGACAGGAGTCCGTTGAGGGCCATGGTGGCACTCCACATAAGGTTGGCCATAGCATCATAATCGGCAGGGTTGGCGTAAGCTTTCGGGCCTTCCTCAACAAGTGTCAGAAGGACTGCCTCGGCCTGCCTGTCCTGCAGCGGAGCGTTGACTGGGTAAGTAAGATACTGTTCGAGTACGTGTACGAAAGCATCTACGACTCCGTTGGCAACCTGTCGTTGGGGAAGTGTCGCGGCGGCTTCAGGCAGCAGCACCGAAAAACGCGGGAAAGTATACTGCGAAGCGAAGGCCAGCTTCTCGCCTGTCGATTTGCGGCTTATGACCGCGTTCTTGTTCATCTCGCTGCCTGTGGCGGGGAGGGTAAGCACCGATGCCAGTGGCAGGGCGGCTGTTACAGGCACCTTTTCAGCCAGGATGTCCCAGGGATCGGCGCCCCGGTAAAGAGCTGCCGCAGCTATGAACTTGGCAGCATCGATCACCGAGCCACCGCCGGCTGCGAGAATGAATCCTATGTTTTCAGCTTTTATCACCCCCACGGCTTTCATACAGGTTTCGTAGGAAGGGTTAGGTTCGACACCTCCGAATTCGGTGACAGTGAAATCTTTAAGCACCTCTGTTATTTTGTCACGGACACCATTTTTGAAGATGCTTCCTCCGCCGTAAAGGAGCATGATACGGGTCCCTGGCTCTATGTACGGGATTATTTTAGAAATCTGGTCTTTTCCGAAAAAGACTCTTACGGGGTTGTAGAATTCAAAGTCCTGCATATTATTTTATGTTTTTATTTTTTCTGATTAGTGAACAGCAAAAATAAATATTTTGTTCAGAGACTGTTCACTCATCCTGCAGGTAATGATAAGCATTACCAGAAAATACCGGTTTAACTGATATAACTTTTCTATGAAAATATAAAAAAGCAATCCCCTCACGAAGATTGCTTTAACTCTTTATTGCTCTGAGCCCTAAACCCTTCTACTTAACCTTCACACTCCTCTCGTAAAGTGCCTCCCATCCCTCCGATGTAGCCGGCACGGGAGTATCGGTGACCTTCCTCTCAAGCTTCTTTATCACATAATATCCGTCCCGCCTTTCACCTTCAGCACCCTTGGCTTCAACATAATCAACCCAGGCAACAAACCAGTTTATCTTGTGCGGAACAACTATATCAGTCTCTATGAAACCCACATCTTCATCCCTCAGAGCATAGTTGTTGTAGTTCTGAAGATATACATCCACGTAATACCTGTACTCATCGAGATGCGAAAATACCACCACCCCGTCATTGTCGGTGTAACCCTCGGCAATGTGCCCTGTCTCCGAATCCCAGGCCGACAGAGTGGGAAACAGCCATACACTTGCGCCAGGTACCGGATAGTCGTATGTCCACTCTTCGTTCCATTCGAAGACATCCACTTCAAGAAGTGTGGGAATGAATATCTCTATATCCATTTCGGCAACATCTTCCATCCCCTCATTGTAGGCGGTGAGAGTAACCGTGTAGAATCCCGAACCGGTGAAGATATGTTCCGGGTGCTTTGCCGTGGAAGTCAGACCATCGCCAAAATCCCACAGGAAACTGTCGGCATTTTTTGAATTGTTGTTGAATAAAACTGTCTGACCAACCTCAGGCTCAACGGCATCGATGCTGAAATGGGCCTCCGGCATCTTATCCTCGCACGAAACAAGGATAAATGTCAGAAGAACTGCTGTATAAAATGTCTTTTTCATCGCTTCTGGTTATTTGTACAAAAATCACAGGTCAAATTGCATGCCATCTTTTTTATAAGTCTTCAATCCACACTGGAAAGTTGCTCCGGCCATTTGCATTAACGTCTTATGAATAAAAAATATAATTATCTTTGCACTCCTGTAAAAATGAAGTTATAAATGATAAAGATAACATTTCCCGACGGAGCTCAAAAAGAGTTCAAAGAAGGAATTACAAGCCTCGAAATAGCCGAACAGATAAGCCCTCGCCTGGCACAAGAGGTTCTCGCCGCAACTGTAAACGGTGAAGTTACGGATCTCTCCAGGCCGATTCTGGCCGATGCCACGCTTAAACTCCATAAATGGGATGACGCTGAAGGCAGACATGCCTTCTGGCATTCATCATCGCACCTCATGGCCGAAGCACTCGAAGCCCTTTATCCCGGAATTAAGTTCGGTATAGGTCCGGCAATAGAAAACGGATTCTACTATGATGTCGATCCGGGCGAAGGGCGGACGATAACCGAAAACGACCTGCAGACGATTGAAAATAAAATGAAAGAGCTGGCAGCCGTAAGCCACCCCTTTGTCCGCGAGGAAATAGGCAAGAAAGCAGCTATGGAACTGTTCACCGCCAAAGGTGACGAATATAAGACCGAACTTATAAACGAACTTGAAGACGGCACAATAACCCTCTACAAAAGCGGTAATTTCAACGATTTGTGCCGCGGACCGCATCTTCCTTCAACAGAACCCATCAAAGCCATTAAGCTTACAGGTCTTGCAGGAGCCTACTGGCGTGGTGACGAAAAACGTAAAATGCTGACAAGGATTTACGGAATATCTTTCCCGAAACAGAAGATGCTCGATGACCATCTTGTATTTCTGGAAGAAGCAAAGAAACGTGATCACCGCCGTATCGGAAAGGAACTTGAGCTCTTCACCTTCTCTCCGAAGGTGGGCATGGGTCTGCCATTATGGCTTCCCAAAGGCGCCGAACTGAGGCAGAACCTTATCAACTTCCTCACGGGGGTACTTAAGAAAAGAGGCTATAAAATTGTTGCAACACCTCATATCGGCGATGTTAGCCTCTACAAGACATCGGGCCATTATGAGAAATACGGAGCCGACTCATTCAAACCTATAGCCACACCACAGGAAGGGGAACAGTTTATGCTCAAACCCATGAACTGCCCTCACCATTGCGAAATATACAATGCCACACCGCATTCGTACAGGGAACTGCCTTACAGGATGGCTGAGTTCGGAACAGTTTACAGGTATGAACAAAGCGGTGAACTTCATGGCCTTACAAGGGTGAGAAGCTTCACACAGGATGACGCGCACCATTTCTGCCGGCCCGACCAGCTCCTCGATGAATTCATCAGCATCATCGACCTGGTCCTTTATGTATTCAGGGTCCTGAATTTCAACGATTTTTCAGCACAGATATCACTGCGTGATCCCGGCAACAGGGAAAAATACATAGGTTCAGATGAGAACTGGGAGAAGGCAGAGAAGGCAATAGTGGAAGCGGCAGCAGCCAAAAACCTGACAACGACTGTTGTTAAAGGTGAAGCTGCCTTCTACGGACCTAAGCTCGACTTTATGGTGAAGGATGCCATAGGCCGCAAATGGCAGCTTGGCACGATACAGGTGGATTACAATATGCCCGAAAGGTTCGACCTGACTTACAACGGAAGTGATAATCAGAAGCACCGGCCTATCATGATACACCGGGCCATCTTCGGATCGATGGAGAGATTTGTGGCTGTGCTGATAGAAAATACCGCAGGTAAACTGCCACTCTGGCTGGCACCCGAAAAGGCAGTAATACTGCCCATCAGCGACAAATTCAACGATTATGCAACAAAAGTTTTGGAAATCCTGAAAAATTCCGATATTTGCACACTGATTGACGACAGGAACGAAAAGATAGGTAAGAAGATCAGGGATAATGAATTAAGAAGGATTCCCTACCTTCTTGTGATAGGTGAAAAAGAAGCTGAAAACGGAACTGTAGCTGTCAGAAAACAGGGAGAAGGCGACAAAGGTGAAATGAAAACAGATGATTTTGCAGCTTTCATCCACGCCGAAATTGAAAAAGAACTTGAATACTGAAGCATATTCTGAACAGAGTATTAACAAAAGATAGGAGGATAGAGTTATAGCAGGACCAGTCAGACGAAGCCCCGGCAGGGTTACCCAGCCGGCTCACAAAATTAACAACCGGATCACCGCCAGAATGGTCAGGGTTGTGGGTGATGAGATAAAAGCAGAAGTCATGAGTATCCAGGAAGCCCTGAGGCTGGCTGACAGTATGGAACTCGATCTAGTCGAAATTTCTCCTAATGCTGATCCTCCTGTTTGCAGGATCGTTGATTATCAGAAGTTTCTTTACCAGCAGAAGAAGAAACAGAAAGAGCTCAAAGCCAAATCGACGAAAATTGTCGTTAAGGAGATAAGGTTTGGGCCGAACACCGATGAGCACGATTATAATTTCAAGCTCAAGCATGCGATCAAGTTCCTGCAGGAAGATGCCAAGGTGAGAGCTTACGTGTTCTTTAAAGGACGTTCAATATTATTCAAGGACAAGGGCGAAGTGCTTCTGCTCCGTTTTGCCAACGACCTCGAAGAGTATGGTAAAGTTGACCAGCTCCCCAGGCTCGAAGGGAAACGGATGATCATATCACTTTCACCCAAAAAGAAGAAGTAATTTTAAATATACATATTTCAGCAAATGCCAAAAATGAAGACAAATCCGGGCGCGAAAAAGAGATTTTCACTCACCGGAACAGGAAAGATCAAACGCAAACATGCCTATAAAAGTCATATCCTGACAAAAAAAGCAACAAAAAGGAAAAGGAACCTCTCCTCTTTCGGTCAGGTTGACAGTGCAGATGAGAAGAATGTCAAGCTTCTTCTGGCAATAAAATAACAGGTTTGCACAATATTTAATTTAGTATTAACCGGATGTAAAGCCGACAAGTTTCCGGAAAACGACGGAACGCTTACATTCAAAAAAATGAGTTATGCCAAGATCAGTTAATGCAGTCGCATCGAGGGCCAGAAGGAAAAAGGTCCTCAAACAGACAAAAGGAAACTTCCTCTCAAGAAGAAATGTTTTTACGGTAGCAAAAAACACCCTCGACAAGGGCCTCGGTTACGCCTACCGTGACAGAAGAAAGAAAAAAGGCCATTTCAGGGCCCTCTGGATCCAGAGAATAAACGCAGGTGTCCGTCAGTACGACATGAGCTATTCAGAGTTCATCGGAAAACTTGAAAAACAGGGCATCAGACTGAACAGGAAAACACTTGCCGACATTGCGATGAACCACCCCGAAGCCTTCAAGGCTGTTGTGGATAAAGTAAAGGAATAAATCAGCAGATACCTGAGAGACCGCTAAAGCAAACAGCAGCAGGTTAGCGTAATAATATCACGGCCAATGAGTAAAGTCAACAGGCTGTACTGTCATTTATTGTAAACAATG
>JAFGXX010000104.1 GCA_016936435.1 Bacteroidales bacterium | reverse complement strand
TTTTGTCGGTATCAATTCCAACAGCGAACACACTTATGCCGAGGACAGTTTTCCGAATATGGTCAGGCGGATGGAAGTCTACAAATTCCCCTGGCTATACCTTTATGACAGCGACCAGTCGGTTGCAAAAGCATACGGAGCCCTCCGTACACCACATTTTTATGTCTTTGACGAGAACAGGAAACTTGTTTATACCGGCAGAGGAGTAGACAGTCCACGTGACACCTCACGTATGACCGTCAATGATCTCGACAGGGCTCTTGAGGAACTCACATCAGGAAGAGCAGTCTCGGTTCCCGTGACAAACCCCATAGGCTGCAATGTAAAATGGGAAGGCAGAGATGCACACTGGATGCCTCCCGAAGCCTGCGATCTGGTATAACCTGAGCGGGACACGAATCAAAGCCGGTAAAACAGGCAAAGCTGAAGCCTGACCATATTTTAACAAATATTTAACGGCAGGTCTCTTTTCTATTTTTTCCTATTAAAATATTTTCGCAATGCTTATTACCTGAGCATAGATAATAATTTTACTACAGTAATTATGGATATAATAATTGAGAATCTCACAAAGAAATATGGTTCCCAGAAAGCTGTGGATAATATTTCCCTGAAAGTCGCAACAGGTGAAATCCTTGGTTTTCTGGGACCTAACGGGGCAGGTAAGACAACGACTATGAAGATCATCACAAACTTCATCGCCCCCGATGAAGGAGATGTAATCATCGGCGGAAAATCCATCAGGGACGAAGCCGATGAGATCAAAAAACATATCGGATACCTCCCCGAGAACAATCCTCTGTACGAGGACATGGGAGTCATAGACTATCTTGAGTTCTGCGCTCTGATCCAGGGTATTGACAAAAGCCGTGTTCAGAACAGAGTTGCGGAAATGATAAAGATGACAGGACTCAACAGGGAGAAACACAAAAAAATCGCAGAACTGTCAAAGGGCTATAAGCAAAGGGTAGGACTGGCCCAGGCAATGATCCACGACCCGGAGATACTGATCCTTGATGAGCCCACTTCAGGACTTGACCCTAATCAGATCGTCGAGATAAGAAAACTCATCCGCGAACTCGGCCGTGAAAAGACAGTGATACTCAGCACTCACATACTGCCCGAGGTGGAAGCTACCTGCGACAGGATATTCATAATCAACAAGGGGAAACTGGTAGCCGACGGAACTGCTGAAACTCTAAGGAGACAGTCCGGCGATACTGAGATCATAAAGGTAAGGATCGAAGACGGCGACTCAAATAAGATCTTTAAAGCGCTCAACGGGCTCGGTTCTGTCTCTCTTGTCGACTTCGCCGACCGTAACCTCAACAGCTTCAATGTCCACTGCAGAAGCCAGGAAGCCAAAAGGCATATCTTCAATCTCTGCGTACAAAATAAGTGGGTGCTTACTGAGATGACACCCTTTGAAACAAAACTTGAAGACATCTTCAGGGAATTAACAATGAACTAATCGTCTTGGATATGAAAAAGGTCTGGATATTAACCAAACGCGAGCTAAACTCATTTTTCGACTCGCTAACGGCTTTTATAATGATAATACTGTTCCTGGGCTTCAGCGGTTTCTTTACCTGGATATCGGGATCGGATGTTTTCTTCGTCGGACAGGCAAGCCTGCGTTCTTTTTTCGGAATTGCCTACTGGACCCTCTTCTTCTTCATACCTGCACTCACAATGAAGATGCTCGCGGAAGAGAAGAAAAGCGGGACTATCGAGATGCTCCTTACAAAGCCTGTTACCGACCGCCATGTGATACTGGGAAAATATTTTGCCACACTCATACTTATTGCCGTAGCGCTGGGACTGACTTTTCCATATTTCATTACCGTGGCAAAGGTGGGGAACATTGATGCAGGAGGAACAATCTGCGGATACCTGGCCCTCTTCCTGATAAGTGCATCATACGCAGCCATTGGTCTCTTCGCCAGCAGCATCACGAAAAACCAGATTGTCGCATTCCTGACAGCGCTTTTCATTGGCATCTTCTTTCACATACTTTTCCAGCTCATTGCAGGAGGAATGAAAGGACTGGCAGGGCAGATAGTGAATTACTTCAGCATGACAGTCCATTTTGAAAGCCTTTCCAGGGGAGTTCTTGATTCAAAGGACTTTATCTATTTCGGTTCGGTGATCTTCATGGGTCTCTTTCTCACGGAGATCTCGATGGCACGACGAAACTCCCGTTAAAAAAATCACAGAACGAAAATCACTCAAGCCATGATGAACAAAACAAAAATATCTACAACGATTCTCCTGGTTGCCGCTATTATAATAATTGTAAACATCCTGTCTGAAAATTATTTTTTCAGGATCGACTTCACCGAAGGAAAGGAATACACACTTAGCAAAGCAACCAGAGATATCCTTAAAAATCTTGATGAACCTGTAACCGTAACGGCGTACTTTTCGAAAGACCTTCCTCCAAATATTGCTTCCATAGCGGGCAACCTGAAAGACATGCTGAGCGAATACGGCAGCAGATCGAAGGGAATGGTGGTTTACCGTTTCGTAAATCCCAATGAGAAGGAGACCAGTGAGGATGAAGCCGTAAAAGCAGGCATTCAGCCGGTGATGATAAATGTAAGGGAAAAAGACCAGGTTAAGCAGCAGAAAGCCTACCTGGGAGCAGTAGTCTCAACCGGTAGCGAGAAAGAGACCATACCTTTCTTCAGGCCCGGATCTGCAATGGAATATTCCCTTTCCACCGCCATAAAAAAACTTACTGTGAAGGAGAAGTCTTCCATAGCATTTATACTCGGACATGGAGAACCCGACCTGAATGAGATGATGCAGGTTTATACCGACCTGAGTGTGCTGTATAATGTTGAGCCTTTCAGCATGTCGGACAGCGTTGAAATACCGGAAAAATTCAAGACTGTCGCAATCGTAAGACCTGCAGATACCATTCCGCCCGAACATCTTGAACAGTTTGACAATTTTCTTTCCCGGGGAGGTAATATTGTCCTGGCCCTTAACAGGGTAGAAGGCGATTTTACCACTGCAACGGGAAGGTCGGTGGGAACAGGGATAGAGGACTGGCTCAGCCGCAAGGGAATAACGATGACACCTTCATTTATTATAGACGCAAACTGCGGTGTGGTGAACGTTCAGCAGCAACAGGGCAACTTCATTATGCAGTCGCAGATATCATTTCCGTATTTTCCGGTAATTAACCGTTTCAGCGACAACCCTGCTGTCAAAGGCCTCGAATCTGTGGCCATGCAGTTCGCGAGCCCGATATCTTATTCGGGCGACAGCTCCGTAACCTTTACTCCTCTGGCATATTCATCGGAACAGTCAGGTACTGTAAATGCTCCCGTATATTTCGATGTAAGCCGTCAGTGGACACAGAATGACTTTCCTCTTAAAGGACAGGTAGTCGCCGGAGTGCTTGAAGGAAAAATTTCGGGTTCTGCCCACTCCCGGATGATCATTATCGCCGACGGTGATTTTGCCGTTAGCGGCCGCGAAAGGGGAGCACAGGTCCCACCCGACAATTCAAGCCTGATGGTTAACTCAATAGACTGGCTGTCAGATGATTCCGGACTAATAGACCTAAGAACCAAAGAAGTGACGTCGAGACCGGTTAAAGAACTTTCCGACGGAGTCAAGTCATTCCTGAAATGGTTTAATTTTATTTTCCCTGTAATTCTCATCCTGATATACGGCCTGGTACGAGTTCAGATTAACAGGACCAGGAGAATTAAAAGAATGGAGGTAAACTATGAGTAAGAGATTCGACAACAAAAGACTTATTTATATCCTTGGTGCGCTTGTAGCAGTCCTTCTGCTGACACTCCTTCTGAAAGTGCC
>JAFGXX010000103.1 GCA_016936435.1 Bacteroidales bacterium | reverse complement strand
TACTCCCCGTCTTTCCATACCTCTGAACCAGGTCATCTGCCGTTTCGCAAACTGATGAATTGCTGTTTCAAGGTCTTTTACCATGGCATCATAGGAAAGCATGCCTTTGAGGTATAATGTAATATACTTATACTCAAGACCATAATAAATAAGCACATCCTCATCAACACCTTCATCGAGCAATTTTTTAACCTCATCCACCATTCCGGCTTCAAGACGTTTCCGAAGCCTTTCCGTGATCCTTTGCCTTCTGATTTCCCTGTCGGTTTTAAGTCCAATAAGGAGAGACCGCAGGCGAGGGAAGTCGTTTTGTCTCTCTGCCCTCAGCCTGTGGAATTCTTCAATTTCTATTGCCCTGATTGCACGTTTTTTTGTGTCGATATCCGTTACATTATGCATCTTCTTGTAACCTGACAGGATACTGATAAGTTCATCCATTGTTTTTTCTTCGAGTTCCGAACGGAGATACGGATCGGGCGGCACCTCAAACATCCTGTATCCCGAGACTATGCTGTCGATGTACATACCCGAACCTCCGCAGACAACAGGGAAAACCCTCCTCGAAATCATATCATCATATATACGAATGAAATCACGCTGATATTCGAATACGTTATATTTATATCCGGGATCTGCGATATCAATAAGATGGAATGGGATTCTTCTTCCTCCCGCCCGATAATCATCATAATCCTTGCCTGTTCCGAGATCCATCCCGCGATATACCTGTCGTGAATCGGCGCTTATAATTTCACCACCCGTGGCTGCTGCCACTGCAACCGCGAGGGAGGTTTTGCCCGAGGCTGTCGGACCGGTAATCACAACAAGATCGTAAGCCGGTATCACCTGCATCTGTTTTTACTTATCAGCTTCACTATGGTTCATTCGCAGTTATTATGGTAAAAATAGTTAATTTTGGCCGTCATGCGCGTGACACATATAATTCACTGAAATGAAAAGAGCTTCGGGCGATATAGTAATAAGGAATAAAAAGGCTTTTCATGATTTTGAATTCATCGAAAAATATGTGGCCGGCATAAAGCTTACAGGTACCGAAATAAAATCTATCAGACTTGGCAAGGCAGCTATCACTGATACTTACTGCTTTTTTCGTGACGGGGAATTATATCTTAAGGGAATGCACATCGCGGAGTATTTCTGGGGTAATCTGAACAACCACGATCCTCTCCGCGAGAGAAAACTTCTTCTTACAAAGCGGGAACTTCGGAAGATGGAAAGGAAGGTCAGGGAGACAGGCAATACGATAGTTGCGCTAAAGGTTTTTATTAACGACCGGGGTCTTGCCAAGGTTGAAATAGCGGTCTCCAGAGGGAAGAAAGAATACGACAAACGTCAGAGCATCAAGAAGAAAGACCTTGAGAGGGAGATGGACCGTTTCCGTAAAAAATAATGTTGCCTGTGGCTTAGAAGTTCGGGCTGAGCAGGTATCGCGAGTAAAACTTCACGATCACGTTTACAGCTTCTTTGGCGGTATCGACGACTGTGAACAGGTCGAGATCCTCAGGTGATATATTATGTTCCTCGGCAAGCATTTCTTCCTTTATCCAGTGGATCAGACCTTTCCAGTATTTGTGGCCGACGAGGATGATGGGGAATTTACCGATCTTCCGGGTCTGGATAAGAGTTATAGCTTCGAACAGTTCGTCGAATGTTCCGAAGCCTCCCGGGAGTACAATAAATCCCTGGGCGTATTTCATGAACATCACTTTACGGACAAAGAAATGGTCGAAAGTGATTAGTTTATCGGCGTCGATATATGAATTTGGTCTCTGTTCGAAGGGGAGGTCGATATTTATACCCACTGATTTCCCTTTTCCTCTTGCTGCGCCTTTGTTTGCTGCTTCCATGATGCCGGGGCCGCCGCCTGTGATCACACCATATCCCTTCTGAGTAAGTTCGAAGGCTATCTCTTCAGCGAGCCTGTAATATTTGTCGTTATGATGGGTTCTTGCAGAACCGAATATAGAGACACAGGGACCTATTCTTGAAAGTTTCTCAAAACCCTCAACCAGTTCCGACAATATCTTAAAAACCCTCCACGAATCGGTAGTGTGGATTTCATTCCATGTTTTTTCCAGAAATGCTTCTTTTGTCAATTCTATCTGGGAAGGTTTATTTAATTTGCCCATTGCTTAGATAATTTGGATTTCAAATATAAAGAAATTAAGTTTTAAAAGTGGCCTTCAGGCTGGCGACCTGTTCTTAAATTTTCAGCTCCCGGCGAAGGAAGATCCCGGTGTGGCTGTCTGAACGCCGGGCCAGATCCCCCGGCACTCCGGAAAATACTATATCCCCGCCCTCCCTTCCGCCTTCAGGACCCATATCGACAATGTAATCAGCCATCTTTATCACATCCATGTTATGTTCAATAACTATGACTGTGTTACCCTTGTCAACAAGCTTGCTGAGAACATCGAGGAGCACTCTCACATCCTCGAAATGAAGCCCTGTTGTCGGTTCATCAAGGATATAAAGGGTCCGTCCCGTATCACGTCTGGCAAGCTCTGTGGCAAGCTTCACCCGCTGGGCCTCTCCTCCCGAAAGTGTCGTCGACTGCTGTCCGAGCCGGATATATCCTAATCCGACATCCTGCAGTGTTTTTATCTTGTGAAATATGGAAGGGATGTTGGCAAAGAAAACCACGGCATCGTTAACTGTCATCTCCAGAACATCGCTGATATTCTTACCCTTGTATTTTACCTCCAGCGTCTCACGGTTATACCTCTGTCCGTTGCAGTCGCTACAGTGCACATACACGTCGGGCAGAAAGTTCATTTCAATGGTCTTTACTCCTGCTCCCTCACAACTTTCACAACGACCTCCCTTCACGTTGAAAGAAAAACGTCCTGCGCCAAAACCCCTTACCTTTGCATCGGTGGTTTGTTCAAAAAGCTTCCGTATATCGGTGAAGACTCCGGTATAGGTCGCCGGATTGGAACGTGGCGTTTTCCCTATGGGCGACTGGCTCACCTCTATCACTTTATCAAGATTCGCTGCTCCTTCCACATCATGGTAGGGAAGCGGCATCTTTCCGGAATGATGAAATCTTTTTGCCAGAACCGGGTGAAGGGTCTGGTTTATAAGCGACGATTTGCCGCTTCCCGAAACACCTGTCACACATATGAATGTCCCCAGTGGCAGCTTCAGATCGACGTTTTTCAGGTTGTGACCTGATGCTCCCCTGAGAACAAGAAATTTACCATTGCCCTCCCTCCTCTTTTCAGGAAGGTCTATCCTGCATTCATCGCTTAGATACCGTGACGTGAGGGTATTGAATTTGACTATTTCAGCGGGGCTGCCCTCGGCAACAACAAGTCCGCCGTGAAAACCCGCTCCCGGCCCCATGTCGATTATATGATCGGCCGAAAGTATCATTTCCCTGTCGTGTTCGACTACGATCACCGAATTACTGCTGTCCCTGAGCTGTTTCAGGGCGCTTATCAAACGCCTGTTGTCGCGCTGATGAAGTCCGATGCTCGGTTCGTCGAGGATGTACAGCACATTCACGAGTTTCGACCCTATCTGGGTGGCCAGTCTTATCCTCTGGCTCTCACCTCCCGACAGGGTTGCGGCTCCACGGTTCAGCGACAGATAATCGAGCCCCACTCCTGTGAGAAACTCAAGGCGCGACTTTATCTCCTTTAGTATCCCGGCAGCTATATGTCTTTGCCTGTCAGATAGTTTTTCCTCCACACCGGCTATAAAATCCGACAGCTCCCTTATATCCATTGAAGACAACTCGCCAATGTTCTTATCTGCGATCCTGAAGTACAGCGATTCCTTTTTAAGCCTGGTCCCTTTACATTCAGGACACACACTGTACTGCACATACTGATCACGTAATTTTGAGCCATTTCTTTTGCCGTTCATGGCCTCGAGACTTCCCACATAACTCACCACGCCTTCAAAAGTCAGAAAATAGTTCGAAGTCATCCCAAGAGGAGTGTTCGATAACTTAAGTACCTCATCTGAACCGTACAGCACCTTGTTCAGGGCATCGGGAGGTATATCACGGACAGGGGTGTCGAGGGTGAAGCCGTTTTTTTCGGCTATAGCTTCTATCTGCCAGAATATCCACACGTTCCGGTATTTCCCGAGAGGTTCTATCCCTCCTTTCCTGATGCTCAGGTCCGGGTCAGGGATCAGCTTCTTCTCGTCAATACTCGATATTTCGCCCAGTCCGTTACAACGGGGACAGGCTCCCTGGGGAGAGTTGAAGGAGAATGTATGAGGAGCAGGTTCGTTATATGACAGCCCTGTGACGGGGCACATGAGATGACGGCTGAAATATCGCAGTTCGGAACTGTCAGGGTCGAGTATCATCATTACACCATCACCCTGGTCGAGCGCCATTTCTACCGAATCACGAAGCCTCTTGTCGGTTATTTCGCCCACCCTGAATTTATCCACCACCAGCTCGATGAAGTGAGTCTTGTACCTGTCGAGTTTCAGTCCCGGCACGAGCTCACGGATCTCATTGTTGATCCTTACATTCAGAAATCCTTTCCTTCTTAGCTGCTCAAACAATTCCTTGTAATGACCTTTACGTCCTTTCACCAGAGGGGCGAGAAAATATACTTTCCTGCCGCTAAAGCCTGTTTTCAGGAGTCCGATGATCTGATCGTCGGTAAACCTTACCATTTTTTCGCCCGAAGTATAGGAATAAGCGTCTGCTGCGCGTGCATACAGGAGTCTCAGAAAATCATATATTTCCGTTATTGTGCCTACTGTGGAACGCGGGTTTTTGTTGGTGGTTTTCTGTTCGATGGAGATAACAGGACTTAGTCCGGTAATCTTGTCCACTTCAGGGCGCTCCATTCCACCCAGAAACTGCCTTGCATAGGAAGAAAGAGTTTCCATGTAACGCCTCTGTCCTTCCGCATATACGGTATCGAAAGCCAGAGAGGATTTGCCGCTCCCGCTCAGACCCGTTATTACGACAAGTTTATTCCTGGGAATACTGACATCGATATTCTTCAGGTTATGGACACGTGCGCCAAGCACTTTTATTTCTTCACTCATATCCCGGCACGAATGAAATATGTCAGTTTTCGGTTTCAGAAGGATCCTGGTTTCTCATGCCTTCTTCAGGTATCTTGATGGTATAAACCTTGCCCTGACGCGGTCTGAGATACGGTTTCCGCAACCATGGATTAAGGAATTTGAGGAGCTTGTAATTTGTTCCGAAATGCCCGGCAAAAGCAGAAAAGTCGCTTACGGCACTGTCGACCTTCACTTCAAAATACTTCAAAGGGGAATAAAGTTCATCCGGTTCTATTGAAAATCCGTAAGCTTTCGGGTCAGAGATCACAAGCTTATAAGCCACCACCCTGAATATATAGCGGGCTGTTTCCTCGGTAAGCAGCAGGTCATAATAGTTGGTCTGCTTCTGTATCCTTATCTGTTCATCAATTGCAGCCCTTCCTCCGTTATACGATGCTGCGGCCAGGGTCCAGCTGCCAAACTTTTCATACGATTTCCTGAGGTAGTCGCAGGCAAAGGCGGTGGCCTTTTCAATATGATAGCGTTCGTCCACTATATCATTGATCTCAAGCCCCTGCTCCCTCCCTGTAGCCGTCATAATCTGCCAGAAGCCCGTTGCGCCCGCAGGTGAAACGACATTGCTGAATTCACTCTCTGCAGCCACGAGGTACTTGAAGTCGTCGGGGATATTATTCTCCCTGAGTATTTTTTCGATGATCGGGAAATATCTGTTTGCCTTTTTGATGATCAGGATGGTGGATGAGTGCCTGTATGCACTTGTAATTATCTCACGTTCAAGACTTTCCCTGGTATCAAAATTCTCCAGGGGCATTCTTTCCCCTGCAAAAGTAACATCTTCGGGAAGCTTGTAGGTACGGTTTACATATCCGGTGTCGGGAATATTAAGTTCAGGCCGAAGGCTGCCAAATCCTTTAAGTTGCGTTGAGTCTGCAAAAAAGATCAGTAACACCCCGGTTAAGATGAGTATTGAAAATATGGTTTTTCTGTCGGAATATTTCATAGCCAAATAACTGAAAAAAAACAAAATGCAAAGGTAACACTTTTATACCTTAAAAAAATTCACAGTTATACCAAAAACTGTTAAAAAGGAAGCTGGTGCCAGGATTGAAACCCGACGAGGGGGTAGTATCAGAATTTGTAAGAAAGGCCCGAGAAGACACCGATGGAATAAGGATGTACATTCACGCTTCCGGAACCATAATATGGATTGATATAATATCTGAAGGTCGGTTCGAGGTTAAAGGACACTCCTCTTCCCAGGTTGTATTCAAATCCCATTCCGATGGAACTGCTGAAAGTCAGGTAACGGAGGTCTTCGGTTTCTGCCACCTGTAATTTGCCTCCATCGAGGGAAGCATAAACGGAATTGTTTACAAGCAGGTTGGATGATATACCGCCCACGATGTTGAAATCGAGTGCTCTGTCGACAAGTTTATACCTTACAAATACGGGAAGTTCGAGGTAACTCATGTTTTGCTGGAGTGAGTTCCCTAAATATTCGAGGCTCGATTTCACAAAGTCGAATGAAGATTTGTCGTAGAGGCTTTGCAGCCTGTTATCTGAAATGTTGTCGACAAGATACACATCGGGGTTACTTATGGATACCATCCCGTTTGAAGTCTGGAGGATGAAGTTGGTATTACCCTTTGCCTGACCATATTGTGTGAAACCTCCGAAAGTAGATATCCCGGACAGCTGATTTTCATAAGATGAGTAATAAAGGCCCGACTGTACACTTACTCTTTTGCCAAGCCTGTAGGAAAGGGCTATACCTCCGGCGTAAGAGACAATTGGTTGTTCTGCGGATCTGATTTGTTTTGCGGTTTCACCCGATACCGTCCCGAAACTCGACAGGTAGGTTGGTGACATAAGAGCTGCAACTGTCCATCTGTCGGTTTTATCAGATGTTATTTGATCGGATATCAATACAGGCGTCAGCTCTCCGATTTCCAGGTTTGCTTCAGCCCTTTGTGACAGGGCTATCAATCCGGGTTGTCTCCCGAATACGATATCGGTTTTATATGATGATCTGTCAGGCGGATTATATGTTGCCGGATTTTCACGGACAGTTATGTTCAGAGCAGTTTCTGTTGAAGGAAGGTCAGGGGTCTCCTGTTTTTGAAAAGTCAGGACTGAAGGAGTAAGATCCTGCCCTGAGCCTGAGCCTGCGTCGGCAAGGAAAAATGGTTCTGGTGTATAGGCTATCTGCGTTTCGGGAACCAGATCTTCCCACGAGGAGGTAATTATCTGGCGCGAAGCCTGATCATTCCATGTATAGGCCAGAATCCCGAGGGTGATGAGCACAGCTATTGTTGCAGCGGCTCTCAGGATAATAAAGTAGCTGCTTCTTTTCCTGATTACAGGTGCTATATTGTTCCACACGTCAGCAGGGGGAAGTACTTCATAGTCTTTCAGCCCGTTCCTGAACAACAGATCAATATTTGCTTCTTCCTTATCCATTTAACACCTTCTTACCAATTCCCGTATAAGAAATTACTTTCCTCTGGAGGATCACCCTTGCACGTGACAGGTTCGACTTTGATGTGCCCTCGGAGATGTTCATCATCGCGCTTATCTCTTTGTGTGAATAGCCTTCTATTGCAAAGAGATTGAAGACCATCCTGTACTTTGGAGGAAGCTCCCTGATTATCCCCATCAGGTCGACAGCCTGGAGCCCTGCATAGTCATCATTGTATGGCTCTGCATCGGGTTCGGGTATCTGGTCGATATCATCCACCCTGTGAAGAAGATTTTTACTCCTGTACTTCTCAAGTGAGGTGTTGACCATAATACGTCTTATCCATCCTTCGAAAGAACCTTCATGCTTGTAATTGGCGAGGTTCTCGTAGATCTTTATGAATCCTTCCTGAAGTATATCCCTCGCCTCCTCATCATTACCGGAATACTGAAGGCAAACGGCATACATCCTTGATGCAAACCGCCTGTACAGAAGTTCCTGATCCCTTCTGTTACCTTTCAGACAACCTTTTATTATGTCTTTTATCTCCGGCAAGGCAATAAACCTCTAAAGAGTATAAAGTTAAAAAAAATTGTCATACAAAAGCCTCATCCGGTATTAGAATGATGGAAAAAAAGGCCAAATGGTTGCGTATTGAGCTAAGCTCATAACCTGACAGGAGCTTACAGGTGTATTACCTCATCATAGGCAGCGGCTGCAGCTTCCATTACGGCTTCCGACATCGTGGGATGCGGATGAACTGATTTAATTATTTCGTGGGCAGTGGTCTCGAGTTTCCTGGCCACGACGAGTTCAGCTATCATCTCGGTGACATTTGCCCCGATAAGATGAGCTCCCAGAAGTTCTCCATAAGCTGAATCGAATATCAGTTTTACGAAACCATCCTTTGATCCTGAAGCGCTGGCCTTTCCTGATGCTGTAAAAGGAAATTTACCCACTTTAATATCATAACCTGCCTCCCTGGCAGCTGTTTCCGTAAGCCCTACTGAGGCGATTTCGGGACTGGTATATGTACAGGCAGGAATATTTCCGTAATCGAGTGGTTTAACCTCCTTCCCTGCAATCTTTTCCACACATATTATTCCTTCAGCCGAAGCCACATGGGCCAGAGCCGGACCGTGAACGATGTCGCCTATGGCATAAACACCCTTCACTGAGCTGCGATAGAAATCGTCAACGATCACCTTGCCCTTTTCTGTCTTAACACCTGCTTCTTCGAGCCCTGTTCCTTCCAGATTTGTTGTTACCCCCACTGCCGATAATACAATATCGGTTTCAATAAGCTGATTACCGCCCGGGGTCTTTACCATCACCATGACCTTCTCACCTGAGGTATCGGCCGATTCAACAGATGAGCCCGTCATTACCTGCATACCGCCTTTTTTGAATGACCTCTCAAGCTGTTTTGATACTTCTTCATCCTCATTTGGTACAATGCGGGGTAAAAACTCTATCAGGGTAACTTTTGTCCCAAGCATCTGGTAGAAGTTTGCAAATTCACTCCCTATTGCACCCGATCCGACTACGACCATTGATCCGGGAAGTTCAGGAAGAGTCATCGCCTCCCTGTATCCTATTATCTTTTTGCCGTCCTGTTTCAGGTTTGGAAGTTCCTTTGAACGGGCGCCAGTTGCTATTATTATATGAGAAGCCGAGTATGTCTTTTTGTTTCCCTCCATGTCTTCAACTTCCACAGAGCCGTTTCCTGAGAGCCGTCCGAAACCTTTTAGATGTTCTACCTTGTTCTTCCTGAAAAGGAACTGTACCCCCCTGCTCATCCCTTCAGCGACTGTTCTGCTGCGTGCTACCATTGCTCCGAAATCGGGTACTACCTCACCGGAAACCGTAATACCGTACTCCTTTGCATGATTAAGGTAATCAAATACCTGGGCGCTTTTCAGAAGAGCCTTGGTGGGTATGCATCCCCAGTTCAGGCATATGCCCCCGAGTTCAGACCTCTCAACAACTGCCACTTTCATTTTCAGCTGTGCTGCCCTGATGGCTGCCACATAACCGCCCGGGCCGCTTCCTATTATAAGTACATCGTAATCCATATTCTTTATTGATTAATTAATTGGTAAGTTATTTTTTTTTGTCAGATGTGCTTTCATTCGTAAAGAACCGCTAAATCTGGAAATCATTCTGGCAGTCGACCAGATGATCACAAGTGTGAAAATAATTGTTGCTCCTACAGGAATACCTGCGTAATATGAAATTATGTAGCCCGCTGCCGTTCCTGCAAATCCCGAAAGCACCGACCAGAGTATGATACGTGAATAAACCCTGGTGAAGATCATTGCAATATTAGGAGGAATGGTAAACAGTGAAAGGACCAGCACGACTCCTGCCATCCTGATGTTCAGTACAATAGTAAGAGCCACCAGGGCTGTGGTGAAATATTTAAAAATATTCACATAGGGCGAGTAGGTACGTGCGTACGATTCATCAAATGAAATATAGAGAATTGTCCTGTAAAAAGCACCAAAATAGATTATCAGGACCAGGGACATAATCCCGAGCGCTGCTATATCAGCATCAGTGACTGTCAGGATACTGCCAAAGAGATAGCTCATAAGGTTCGGGGCATAACCGGGTGTAAGATAGATGAAGATTATGCCTGTTGCCATACCGAAGGCCCACAAAATACCTATTGCCGAATCTTCACGCATCTTGTGGTTTACCGAGAGGTACTCTATCCCGAGTGCTGAAAGAACGCCGAAAAGAGCTGCGCCTGCCACGGGATTTACACCGGCAAAATAACCAATTCCTATTCCTCCGAAGGAAGCATGAGTAATGCCTCCGCTGAGGAAAACCATCCTTCTTGCAACAATATATGTACCTGCTATTCCGGCTGTTATGCTGGCAAAGAGAGCTCCGAGAAGGCCCTTGACAATAAAGTCATATTGAAGAAGATCTGCTTGCATCAGCTATGGGCTTTGAGGACTGTGTGAGGCACATCTCCGTGTGTTATA
Source organism: Bacteroidales bacterium (assembly GCA_016936435.1). GTDB lineage: Bacteria > Bacteroidota > Bacteroidia > Bacteroidales > VadinHA17 > LD21. The sequence continues at coordinate 17,652 of JAFGXX010000103.1, read as the reverse complement.
AGCTTAATCGGGCAGCCGTAGGCCAGAAGCTGCTCATTTGTTATCTCTGCCTCAGGATGATAGTGAAGCTTCCTGTTAACACAGGCATAGGATTTTACATAGGAAGAAATGATACCTATATCGTGTGAAACCATGAGGATGGCCATTCGACTGTTGAGCTGTCTCAGTTTTCCGTAGAAATCATTCTCGAATGTGGTATCGACAAAATTGCCGGGTTCGTCGAGAAGAAGCAACCTGGGGTCTCCAATTATGGCCCTGCCCAGAAAAACCCTCTGAAGCTGACCTCCTGAAAGCTCGTTAAGTGAAGAGTTTTCAAGGCCGGCAAGACCAAGGGACCCGATTACTTCATCTGCCTTTTTTCTGTCTGACACTGACATTCGTGAAATTATCTTTTTCCTGATCATCATTCCCGAGAGTATGACATCTTTTACGTTCACGGGGAAGCCTGCGTCACCGGTATGTATCTGTGGCAGATAACCAATACTGTTCATGTTTAACATATCATCCCTGAATCTCATCTTCCCCTTCAGGGGCGGCAGTAAACCGAGGATGACCTTTAAAAGCGTCGTCTTGCCCCCGCCATTGGGGCCGATAACGCCTATAAAATCATTTTCTCCTACCCTGAAATCGATATCCTCCAGAACGATTTCCCTGTCGTAGGCAACAGAAATCGAGCTCATTTCCAGAAGAAAATCCTTATTATTCATCTTTCAGCGGCTTTGAATAAAACTATCATGGAGTGCCGTGATTATAAAATTTACCGCATCAAACCAGTCGGGTGAGAGCGGATCTATGACCACAATCTCAGCTCCCGTTTCTGCCGAAAGCGCTTCAACCTGGCGTTTATCATATTCACGGGTAAGGAATATTTTCTTTATGTTCTTTTCCCTTGCGATGTCGATAAGTTCTTTCAGCCGTGCCGGCGATGGTTCCTTTCCTTCATGCTCAAGAGTCAGTTCCTCAAGACCGTAATCACGTGCAAGATAAGCAAGTGTTGGATGATAGGTTATAAAAACATTGCCCTTCTGATCTGCAAACAACTCTTCCGCCTTTCGGTCAAGATCATTGATTTTAATGATCAGGGAATCATAGTTCGCAGTGTATTTTTCTGTCCCGGCGGGATTTAGTCTGCACAGAAGGTCTTTCACCTTTGCAGCTATTACGACACCATTCTTTGGTGACATCCAGAAGTGAGGATCTGCCTTTTCGGCATGTTCACCCTCATGGGAATGATCAGCCTCAATTAAGTTCAGAGATGTCCCCAGCGACAGTTTTTCCATCGTTTTATTTACATCATAAAACTTTGGCAACCACGACATTTCAAAGCCAAGGAATCCGTTACTGACATAGGCTTCCGACTTGCGAAGCATGTTTATCTGGCCGGGCCAGGGCTCATAAATATGGGGACTTGCACCTGCCGGGACCATCACATTAACAGCAAAGTCATCCGATCCTATTGCCTTCACAAAATATTCAAAGGGTGCTATACTGACGGTGATAATCCGTTTTGTTTTAGCAGACTCATTCATTCCGCATGAAACCATCAGCACCGTTAATACCAGGAAAAATGTTTTTTTCATAGCTGTATGTTTAGCCTGCAGACTGCAAATTTAACACATAAGAGAACAAAAGGTTTGGATGTTGGAAATAAAATAATATCAGCTATTTTTGACAGTGACAATTAATCGCATGAAGGATGAAGAATAAAGGAGAGATACTTGCATCAATCCTCAGAGAATATAATTATTGCTATTTCTTCCTTCATAATACAAAAGAATTCAGGGTTGTGGAGAAGATCATGAATGAAGGATTTATTTTCGAAAACCAGCTTCCTCATTCCACCGACCGGGTTAATCCCAACGAACCTATTGAAATCACCTATTTTCTTTTCCAGCGAAAAGAATACGGACACTATACAGTTGTGATAGCTATTCCGAAAGAGATATACGAGAAATATACGGAATTGTCGGAGACTTTCAATACCGGGATTGAGGAGGTGATGACAATAAGCGACCCTTATGTAGGCGAAAACGACGAACTGATGTACGTAATTTCCCCCGGTCATGTTATGGGATATTTCAGTATAAAAAACTCTGAATTTATCTTTAACCCCGCCTGGGATCGTGACTATGACAATTCCCTGTACAGAAAACCGGCAAAAAGAACTATCAGGCCTGATATTAAATAAATAACAATAACCTACGCAAAATGAAACTACCATTAAAAGTGTTGATCCTGGCCGCTTACGGAATAATTCTTTCCGGAACCTCCGGTGTTTACGGTCAGTACAGCAATCACAAAGAGATCATCAGCAGCATCCGGTCAATGGCTGCAAAACATCCTTCCCTGTGCACTGCCGCGACCCTGGCAAAAACTGAAGGAGGAAAAGACATCATGGTACTTACGATCGGAACCGGGGACAAGGACAATAAACCCGGAATTGCCGTGATAGGCGGTGTGACGGGAAGCCACCCGGCAGGCAGGGAACTTGCTCTGGGCTTCGCATCAAATCTTCTCGGTAACGCCTCGTCGGAAGAAATAAAGACATTGCTGGGAGAGGTGACCTTTTATGTTGTACCCGACCTCTCTCCCGATGCAACTGAACAATATTTTATGGATATAAAGTATGAAAGGCATGTTAATGCCCGCAAAGTGGATGATGACAGGGATTTCAGGTTTGATGAGGACCCTGCCGAAGATCTTAATAAAGACGGTTATATAACCCTGATCAGGGTTTCGGATCCCGCCGGAACTTACATCGAAAGCAAGGAAGACAAGAGAATAATGGTAAGCGCTGACCTGGCGAAAGGGGAAAAAGGAGCTTACCTGGTATATCCCGAAGGCATCGATAACGACAAGGACGGAAAATTCAATGAAGATGGGCAGGGAGGTGTTAATTTTAACAGGAACCTGACTTACAACTACGAGGAATTCGGATCAAATGCAGGTCTTCATGCTGTATCTGAACCTGAGACCATGGCACTTGTTGATTTTCTTTTTGACCGTTACAACATTTATGCGACTTTCACTTTCGGGCCACAGGATAATCTCACCCAGACTTCCAGGGGAGCTGAGCGCAGCCCCCAGGCTCAGGGTCAGCAGGCACAGTCTTCACAGGCCGAAACGCCGGGTCAGGGCAGACGTATGGGAAGCAGGAAAATAACAAGCGTCCAGCGTACGGATGAAGTTGTCATGAGGTATGCTTCAGAAAAGTACCGCGAAATAACAGGCTTGAAAGGATCTGCACAACCTGTATCCGATCCCGGGAACTTTGCCGACTGGGCCTATTATCATTACGGAAGGTACAGTTTCAGCACACCCGGATGGTGGTTCCCCGTTGAAAGGAACACGGAACCGGGAGTTGCCTTCCTTAAATTCGCTGAAGAGCAGGGAATGAAAGACGCATTTGTGGCATGGACAGAAATAGAACATCCTGATTTCCCGGGGAAAAAAGTTGAAGTCGGAGGCATCAAACCATTTGTCATGATGAATCCTCCTGCAGACAGGCTCAGCACTCTGGCTGAAGCTCACTACAAGTTCATTGTTGCTATGGCTGAAGAACATCCGGAACTTGAATTCAGCAATATAAAAGCAGAAGATGAAGGAGAGGGGATATTCAGGGTTACCATCAATGTTCACAACAAGGGTATCTTTGCAACATGTGCTGAGGCCGGACAGAACAACATATTCACCAGGATTATGAGACTCAGTCTTCAGACATCAAAGGGACAGACCCTTCTGAGCGGGCAGCAGGTACAGCGAATTCCGCGCATAACAGGAGACGGTGTGGAAGAATTCAGCTGGCTGATCTCCGGCAAAGGAACACTGAAGATCACTGCCGGAGCAGCAAATACCGGTTTCATTAATACCTCCGTTGAACTGAAATAATAACCCTTTGATCATCATGAAAAATTCAATAATAAAATCGATACTGGCAGCAACAATATTCTTCATCTCGCTGCCTCTAATGTCGCAGAACGAAATGTTGTTCTTTCAGGCGGCAGGTACTCCGGGGAACCCCAAAGTACAGGTTTCATGGAACAGGTATTACACTCATGCAGGGGTGACAGATCTGATGAAAAAAATCGCTGCAGCATATCCTTCGCTGGTCACACTCGAGTCAATGGGCAAATCATACCAGGGACGGGATATGTGGGTTATGATCATCTCCGACAAAAAGACAGGAGACCCCGGAACAAAACCCGGATTCTGGATCGACGGAAACATTCATTCCATTGAGCTCCAGGGCACCGAAATGGCTCTTTATACGGGATGGTATCTGTGCGAGATGTTCGAGAATAACAAGTTCATAAACGAACTTCTGAAGGATAAGACCTTCTACATTGCTCCAACAATAAACCCCGACGCACGTGATTATTTTGCAAATCAGGGTGTTCCTCCCAGATCAGGTCTTATGCCCTTCGATAACGACCGCGACGGATCATTCGACGAAGACGGTGCCGACGACATGAACGGAGATAAGAACATAAGCCAGATGAGAAGGAAAAATCCCGACGGAAACCTTATCGCCGACCCGAAAGATCCGCGCAGAATGATAAGGGTAGAGCCCGGACAGAAAGGCGAGTATGAGTATCTCGGGTCAGAAGGCATCGACAACGACAACGACGGACAAGCGAATGAAGACGGCATAGGAGGTTATGACGGGAACCGCGACTGGGGTTTCAACTGGGAGCCAAACTATGTACAGAGCGGAGCCCACCGCTATCCTTTTTCACAACCCGAAAACAAGGCCGTCCGCGATTTTATCGTGAAGCACAGGAACATCACCGGGGCTCAGTCGTTTCACAACTCGGGAGGGATGATTTTACGGGGACCGTCGATTCAGGGAGGAGGAGCAGAAGCTTACAGCCGTACTGATGATGCCGTTATCGACGCTATAGGAAAAACAGGGGAGAAAATGATACCCGGATACAAACTGCTGACTATCTGGAGAGATCTCTATACCGTGTACGGTGGAGAAATAGACTGGTGGCACGGAGGAATGGGATGTTTTGTGTATTCCAATGAACTGTGGAATTCATTCCTGATGTTCTACGATACAGCTTTTACCGACCAGTATGAATTCGACAGGCTCCTGCTTTTTGAGGATGCCTTCATACCATGGACAAAAGTCACACATCCCGTTTACGGTGAAGTTGAAATAGGAGGCTTCTCGAAAATGCTTGGCAGGCTGCATCCCGGCTTTCTCCTTGAGACAGATGCACACCGGAACGCTGCATTCTGTATATATAATGCCTGGAACATGCCAAAACTGGAAGTATCAAATGTAAAGGTAACAAAGCTTCCCGGTGGTTTAAAGGAAGTTACAGCGAGGGTGAGTAACCTGAGGATGATGCCCACTCATTCTGCAACGAACCTGAGGTACAATATCGACCCTCCGGTTTATGTAAATATCGAGGGAGCCACGGTAATAGCTGGCATGAGAGTCATAAACAAGGATCTCAACCGGACTGTTGAACAGAAGGACAATCCTCAAAGGATGGAGATCAGCAACCTGCAGGGTTACCAGAATGTCGACCTTAAGTGGATCGTAAAAGGAGGAAGCAAATACACTATTAGCGTAGAAAGTGTAAAGGGTGGAAGAGCCAGCGCTGTGGCGGAATAAGAAACAAGGCCGGCTGCAAAGCTGCCGGCCTTATCTCAAGGAATGAAAATTAACCGTCCGTAGACGCTGACAAAAAACTAATAGGTTTGAAGAGATATTTTGAAAAAGCCTGAGGCTTTCGAGGAACTGATCTCAAATTTCCATGCTCCTGTCTTGTCCGTGTTCTCTGTTTCTGATATGGTGAACGACTTTCTCCAGTTCAGGTTACCATATTCATCGATAACTATGTCGGAATAAGTTTTCCCATTTGGCATAGTGATCCTGATCCTTATATCACCTTCCCGGCAATCGCCGTTAACCGACATAGTAACATTTTTTACCGACTTCTCCACATCGAAAGTATACGTACGTGCGAAAGTGGATTCCTTCACATGCTTTGAGAATTCCCATGTGGTGCGCTCGGCATCGTAATCACCAAAACGCCCATAACCAATAACATAGGGTTCGTTGCCGCTGAAAACCCTTGTCCGTCCGTCATCGTCATACATCCGGAATATGCGCTGGTACTGCTCCGGATTTTCTCTCATCTGATCTCTGAAGTTCTGCATAGCCTTGTCCATCTCTTCCTTTGACTGCTCAAGGGCCTTCTGCATTTCCTCTTGTGCTTTCTGCTGCTGTTCGATCATAGCCTTTTTCTGCTCTTCGATCGCTTCCTGCATTTCCTTTTCCTTTTCTTCACTTATCCTTTCCTGAGCAGATATTTCACTGCAAAAAGCAAGTGAGAAGAGGAAAAAAATTGTTAATATTAAACTGTGTCTTTTCATGGCCACCCTGTTTTAATCATTTAATATCAAAATTAAAACCGAAAACGACACGATTCTGTTAACGAAGGGTTAACGTCAGGTTAATGTCAGTAAAACTGATGAATGCAGGAAGGATATTATTAATACATTTGAAATTAAAATCAGGGCTATATGCAAAAGAGAAATACCGTTCTGTTGCTGGGTATCCTGGCCATTGTGCTTATCATAGTGGCTCAGGTGATCATTCTCAGGGGTCTGTGGAACCAGCAGAATGAGATGCTCAGCCTGCGATACAGGTCACTGGCACAGGAAGCCAATGCTTCCCTCCGCGGATCAGGTATAGAAACTCACGATACCGTGATGTTCATCCTGAATCAGTATTCCGAAAAGGTAAGGACAGAACTTGCTTCGATAAGCGACACACAGGAACTTGAGATAAAAAAGAAAGAAGTAATTGAATTCTTCAAGGCTGTCATCGAAAAGGAACAGGATTTTACATCCTTTCTTTCAGACTACTTCAGGGATCAGGGATTTGAAGAAAAATTCAATCACCGCATGGCGATCAGCAACCTTGAGATCAATATTTCCGACACCGTTTACATGGTAGTATACCGGAGCGATTCCTATGTGATGCCGGGTGAGGGAAGACCGGTATACCGCCCCACCGAAGATACGAAATCGACGATTTCGGTATTGCGCCAGAGACTATGGGGTAATTCCTTCTACCTGCAGATAGAATATTTCATCGATTTTTCCGACAAGCAGAGACTGATACTCCGTGAAACTGCAGCATCACTAGGCATGAGCCTCTTCAGCCTCATCGTGGTTGTTATAATTTTTCTTGTGACTTACCGTAACCTGATGGAAGAAAAAAGGTTATCAAACCTCAAGACCGACTTCATCAACAATATGACCCATGAGCTTAAAACCCCGCTGGCTACAATTACAGTGGCAGGCAAGACACTTGAAATGGAAAAGATCCGTAAAGACGAATCAAAGATCCTCGATACGGCCAAACTTATCGGCAAACAAAGTGTCCATCTTAATCAGCTCATAAACATGATACTTGAGATAAGTATGTGGGAAAGAACTGAGTTCCAGCTCGACAGAAAAAATGTAGATATTGAAGAGCTGATGAATGATATAGTAAACGGATTCAAAACGGGTCTTGGAAATTCAGCAACCCTGACACAGAAATACAATTTCAACAATACCGGCGCTGATGTTGATGTTGTTTATTTTACGACATTGATCAACAACCTGTTGTCGAATGCGGTAAAATATTCCGATAAGGACCCTGTTATTGATGTGGAAGGATTTGTTGAAAACGGATCTGTTTGTATCAATGTAGCCGACAACGGAATAGGAATCAGCAAGGCTGACCAGAAGCATGTTTTTGACAAATTTTACCGTGCTTCTTCCGGTAACATACACAAGTACAAGGGCCTGGGGCTGGGACTTTACTATGTCAAAAAAATTGCCGTGGCCCACGGTGGAGATGTGACGGTAAGCAGCAAAACGGGAAAAGGTAGTATATTTACAGTTACAATTCCAATACGATGATATTATGAAAGTATTACTGGCAGAAGATGACAGGGATTTCGGTAACATACTCTCCCAGTATGTTTCAATAAACGGCTTTGATGTAACCCTTGCACGTGACGGGATGGAGGCCTGGGAACTTTTTCAAAGCGAGAAGCCCGACATCTGTGTTCTCGATGTTATGATGCCCGAAATGGACGGGTTTACGCTCGGTGAAAAGATCAAGGAGAAGGATCCCGATATCCCGCTTATATATCTTACAGCAAAAAGCCTTAAAGAAGACATAGTAAGAGGACTAAAGATCGGCGCCGACGACTATATTACGAAGCCCTTCGACCCGGAAGTCCTGATTTTAAGGATAAACAACATACTCAAAAGAGCCTATTCTTCATCCAATGACGAGTTCAGCATCTCCGACACCGTCCTTAAGCTCAGCTCGCTCGAACTTATCTGCGGAAAGACCAAAGAAAAACTTACCCTCAAGGAAGCACAGCTTCTGAGATATTTCATCATTAACAAGAACAAGGTCCTGACAAGGGAGGACATTCTCACCGAGATATGGGGAGAGGATGATTACTTCCTGGGAAGAAGCATGGATGTCTTCATCAGCAGGCTCAGAAAATACATTTCCGAAGATAAAAACCTGGATATAAGAACCGTAAGAGGCACAGGCTTTATTCTCGAAGAGCTGAACAGGGAGGAATAAAAACCTGCCAGTCCGGTTTTCAGACTATGATTATTATCGTTTACAATAGAAAAGTAAATAAAAATTCCCCTTGCTGAATCACCGCAAGGGGAATTTAAATATTGTGCAGTAAGTGTTTGACCTTTAGTTACCGAGTATTTCTTTTACCTTGTCAGAGAGAGCTTCTCCACGAAGGTTTGTTGCAATTATTATCCCGTTCTCGTCGAGGAGGAAGTTTGCCGGTATTGAATTCACTGCATACAGTTTTGCAGCAGCATTGCTCCAGTACTGGAGGTCAGATACCTGAGTCCAGGTAAGTTTGTCGTCGGCTATTGCCTTAACCCAGTCTTCTTTTGACTGATCGAGGGATACGCCGAAGACATCGAAACCTTTCTTATTAAATTCTTTATATACACTTACAACATGAGGGTTTTCCTGCCGGCAGGGACCGCACCATGCTGCCCAGAAATCTATCAGAAGGAGTTTGGACCCTACCTTCGAATACAGTGATACAGGGTTACCGTCTACATCATTCTGTGTAAAATCGGGAGCTTTCTGTCCTACTGCAACTGCTTTGAGGGCATTAGCCCTAACTATGAGTTCCTGTATCATCGGAACCTTTGCAACATTTGTATCCAGGGCGGCTATCGCTTCCTCTATCTGTGCTCCTGTCATCTGGTAGCTGAGGCTCCTGATGAGTGAAGGGGTGATATATGATGAAGGGTTGTTTTTTATGAAATCCATCTGTACCTTTTCCATTTCAGCTTCAATTTCCATGGCCTGGTCACGTATTTCGGTCATTTTGCTCTCATCGTTCTGTGCCCTTGCAGCCTGGTACTCTGTGATCATAGCCTGGTATTTTTCTGAGAGTGGCTTATTAAGTTCGACGTAAGCAAGATATTCATCGTTGGTTTTTGAACCCGTTACCTTCGCATCAAAGAGTGAGTCGAGCTTACCGGTGATGGTTATATCAGAGTTTTCCAGATAGAAACTGGTCCTGTTGCGGGTATTCAGCGCTATAAGCTGCACCTGCTCAGGGAATTCGACTACTCCTTCCATTTTGAAGGATCCTCCTTTTGAGAATGCAGAATCGAGAGTTACAAGTTGTCCTGCCTCCCTTTTCTGAAGAACAAAGGTAATGCTGTCCGATCCTTCAATGTCGGCTTTTATTACGAATCCGGGCTCGGAACTGCAGGAAGCGAAAATAGCTGTAATAACAAACAGATAGATTAGTTTTTTCATACAGAAAATAATTTTTAGTTTCAGATTTAAAATTCGCGCAAAGATATAAATTATTATGAATCTTTAAGATAATTGCTTATTAAACTATGGGCTGCCTGGTAAGAGGTGATCTTCCCTTCGCTAAGGAGTTTCTCAACTTCAGGTTTTATAGCGTTTACTTTAGTGTTTTTTGCGAAGGATGTTTTCAGGTAATCCATGATCATATCATCCATTCTGATAATTGCCTGCTCCTTCCTTCGTCTGTCGAAATAACCGTTATTAACAGTATATTCAACATAATCCATTATCTGCTCCCACAGTTCCCTTATACCCTCATTATTGAGCGCTGAACAGGTGAAAACCCCGGGTTTCCATCCTGAGGGTGAATCGGGGAACAGTCGCAGAGCATTATTATATATCAGTCTTGCGCTTTCAGCTTCTGCCCTGTTAGGTCCGTCTGCCTTGGTTATCGCCACGGCATCGGCCATTTCCATAATACCTCTTTTTATACCCTGTAGTTCGTCGCCCGCACCGGCAAGCATGAGAAGCAGGAAGAAGTCGACCATTGAATGGGCTACTGTCTCCGACTGCCCCACTCCCACCGTTTCCACAAGTACCGTATCGAAACCTGCGGCTTCACACAGGATTATGGTTTCCCTGGTCATCCTGGCAACACCACCAAGGCTTCCCGCCGAGGGAGAAGGTCTGATATATGCATTGGGGTGGACACTGAGTTTTTCCATCCTGGTCTTATCACCCATGATACTTCCCCTTGACTGTATGCTGCTGGGATCGATAGCCAGTACCGCAACTCTCCGTCCTGCTTCCGCCAGATGCAGACCCAGAGCCTCAATGAAGGTGCTCTTGCCCACCCCGGGAACACCGGTGACGGCTATCCTCACCGAAGCCGCGCTGTATGGCAGGGTCTTTTCAATAATGGCCTGGGCCATTTCGTAATGCCTTAACAGTGAGCTTTCCACCAGTGTGATTGCCTGGCTTAAGACAGCCCTGTTGCCTGACAGAATACCTGATACAAACTCGTTTACGGAATAATTTTTACGCTTTTTTACGCTCCTTCCGTTCAGTATCTCAGGATTAATACTTGGAGGCTGATCTATGCCCTTTTTGACACTCAGGGCACTTTCTCTGCTTTTATTTTCTGCCATCGGTATGTTGTTGCCGTCGTAAAAATAATAAAAGGGTACCGGATTATCTGTTCTGGCACCCTCTTTTAATTATCTGTATCCGTATTGTTTACCTTGAAGCCGAGGCCTGGTCTACTTCAGCGGTAAGCATGAGCACGACCTCAGATTTTTTGGGATCGTTGGTATATACATAAATTGCTTTGGTCACTTTTCCTTTGTAACCGCCTGAATTAAAAACAGCTTTAATTGACCTCGATTCCCCGGGCTTTATATTCACTCCGGTGAGGCCCTGCTGAATGGCTGTACATCCGCATGTGGATTTAACATGTCTTATTATCAGGTCGCTTTTACCGGAATTGGTGAATTTGAATTCTGCCTCTCTGGTAGTGGAACCGGCCATCTTACCAAGATCTACATTTGTTGAAGCGAGAGCGAACACGGGAGCATTTGCAAGTTCTTCCCTTGTCATTTTTGAAAAGTCCTCTACAAGGTTAGCCGAAACATAATAATAGGCATTTGTCTGAACCACCCCGTTGATCTTTATCTTCACTATTTCGGTAACATTACCCCAGCCATTGTTTTTTGTGGCATCATAGGTTCCTTCCACAAGGCCTTTCTGCCCAGGTTTGAGGGTCAGGGGATTCACTTTCAGCGAAAGATGAGGAGGCAGCTGGTCAAATTCAACCTTTACAGGCTGATCGGAAGTATTGATAATCTGCATCACCCTTATCTTCTTTTCCGTTTTCCTGATATTGGTAAAAGCGAGATGAATGCTTTCAAACCTGACAGGGCCGACAGGAAAGGTGAAGAGCTCCTCGACTGTTTTTTCACGGGCGACCACTTCTCCCTTTATGGAAAGAACAGTCACCTGCGGCCTCGCATTGGTGTATACCGTAAGTGTTTTATTGAATTTTCCCCAGGTACCTCTGGGATCATAAAGGGCTGTGACTTTCCCTGTTCCACCTGCAGGTATAGGCTGCCTGGTCCACTCCGGCTGTGTGCAACCGCACGAAGTGACAATATTCTGTATTACCAGGGGTGAATTGCCTGTATTTGTAATAATGAAATCATGTTTCTGAACACCGGATTCCTCCTTGAAGGTTCCGAAATCATGCTCATTAGATGATAGTTTTATCATTGGCTGTGCAGAGGCCATGATCGTAACGGTAAAAACCGATAATACTATTAACAATCTCTTCATAATTTTATAAAATTGTTCGTGTTAACATAATAAAGCCCGGTATATTCCGGTTTCATATTAAACAATTCCCGGATGAAATTGGTTGCATGCAATATTGCAAAAATCAGACCGGAAATCTGTTTTTTGTTAAACGTTGGCAAATTTAATAAAGTTTATCCTTATAAAGATTTAATTAAATCATAATATCATTAGTTTTGTCACTGAGCCCGGTATAACGGTATGAGATTTGATGGATAAGCCGGAGATTCAGCGGAATATTTAAAAATGAAAAGATACTGCAGACTGATATTGGTTGCAATTGCACTGATCACAGGCACAGTTGTAAACGGACAGTTTTACAATGGTCTGCAGATGAATTTTGGCAAGAACAGGGTTCAGTATTTCGATTATTACTGGTCGTATTACCGCTTTGATGATTTTGACTGTTATTTCAATGAATACGGTCGCGATCTGGCTAACTACACCGCTGATTATGCATTAAAAAAGCTGGAGGAAACAGAGGATTTTTTTGACTACACCCTCGAAAAGCGCCTGATCTTCATGATATATAACAAGCAGGCAGAATACAAACAATCAAACATAGGACTTGTAACTTCCGACGAGGAAAACTATAATACCGGTGGTTTCAGCCGCATCATCAAGAACAAGGTGATGCTTTATTTTGAAGGCGACCATGAGTCATACAACAACCAGATAGCAGCATCGATAACAGAAGTATTGATAAATGAGATCCTGTATAATGCCGATGTACGCGACCGTGTATCGAGCTCCTCGTTAATAAGCATGCCCGACTGGTACCTCAAAGGCCTTGTAAGATATGTATCTTCGGGATGGAACTACGAGGCAGAGAACAGGACCAAAGACGGAATCAGCTCAGGAAGGTACAGGAAAATAAGCCACCTTGAGGGTGAAGATGCGATAAATGCAGGACATTCTTTCTGGAGATTTATCGGAAAGGAATATGGCGATGCCCTCATACCCAATATTATATATCTCACCAAAGTCTACAAAAATATCGAAGACGGTTTCCTGTATGTTACAGGAACAAAGCTGAAGGATCTTCTCGATCAATGGCAGAAGTACTACAAGGATCTTTATTCCGGTGACAGGAACCTTCCCGGCAATGACGGTAATGTTATAAGAACCTCGAGGAAAGAACAACTTTACCAGATGGTCAGGGTAAGTCCGGATGGCCGTTACATTGCATATGTCACCAACGACTGGGGAAGAAAAAGGATATGGCTTTACGACCAGACGACAGGGAAACAGAAGATCATCTTCAGGGCTGAACCCAAACTTCCCCTCGAGAGCGATGTTTCATATCCTGTCATGGCATGGCACCCGGGTGGCAACATTCTTACATTCATCAATGAAGAAAAATCGGCTCTGGTAATGTATTTCTACCGTACCGGTGAAAAAACAAGGGAAGAAAGAAACCTGCTGTATTTTGATAAGATCCTCGACTTCTCATATTCACCCGAAGGATCCAGGCTTGTTTTCTCGGCGGTGAAAGACGGCATAACCGATATTTATATCCACACGATCACATCGGGAACCAATGAGCAGATAACCAGGGATATTGCCGACGATCTGCATCCATCATTCCTGAAACATTCTCCCGATGAGATCATCTTTTCTTCAAACAGGCTCTCCGACACACTCATAAATGCAGCAAGTCCCTATGAAAAAACAGCATTGACTTTTGATCTCTTTACCTATAACCTTACAAAAAGAGGAGACCTTCTCACCAGGCTGCAGGAAGGCCTTTATACCGACAGGATCTTTCCCCTGGAAACGACAAAGAACAATTTTGCCTACATAGGTAACACGAACGGGATACTAAACCGGTATACGGCCCGGTTCGACAGCACAATAAGCTATATCGACACAACAACGCACTACAGGTACTTTATCAAATCTCAGCCTGTAACCAACTACGACCGGAATATCCTCAGCCATTCTGTAGCCAATGCTTCCGATATTTATGGCGAGATCCTTTACAGCAAGGACAGGTACCTGCTCAGGAAAGGACTTCTGAATCAGATCAGACCTGTACAGGAAAACGAAATCGTCACATCTTCCTTCCGCAAGGAAGATACAAGGATGCTGCAGAAAGCCGACAGCATAGAAAAGATCCGCCAGTGGCTTATTGAAGAAGACAGGAAGAGAAGAGACACTCTGACGAAACCGCTGTACGAATATTATATTACCGACGAACCTATCGATATAACACATTATATCTTCGAAAAGGAAAAGCAGAATTATTACGAGCAGCTCTGGAGAAAGGATTACATGGACATAGACCTGGATACCGGAGAGCTGTCTCTTCCGGCAATAAGGATATATCAGAATTCCTTTTACAATAATTACCTGGTTAGCCAGATCGATTTCAGCTTTCTGAACAATTCATATCAGGTTTACAGTTCGGGAGCACCATATTATAACCCCGGAATCAACGGCCTCATGCGATTCGGGATAATAGACCTCTTTGAAAACTACCGTGTCACAGGAGGTATCCGGCTTTCAGCAAATTTCGACAGCAACGAATACCTTCTCAGCGTTGAAAACCTGAAAGGAAAATTTGACAAGCAGCTTATCTTTCACAGGCTTGCCTTTTTCAGTTCCAACGACACATCTCTGTTCAAAACCCACACTCATAATCTCTACCTCTCCTATTCGAAACCCATAAATCCTGTACTTGCTCTGAAGGGTACCGTGTCGTACAGGTACGACAGGCATGCTCAGCTTTCAACTGATATGGCAACGCTGAACTCAAAAAACATACTTCGTCACTGGGGAAGTCTCAAAGGAGAAGTGATCTTCGACAATACACGAAGAAGGCTTATCAATATTTATTACGGAACAAGATTCAAGATCTTTGGGGAGTATTACAAAGAACTTACCACCAGCAAATCTGACATGTTCGTAATTGGTGCCGATTTCAGGAATTACACCAAAATCCACAGGGAACTGATCTGGGCCAACCGCTTTGCAGCCAGTACATCCTTTGGTCCTACCAGGCTGGCATACTATCTTGGTGGCGTGGATAACTGGATGGGCTACTTTTTCAACAAATATCCGATGTTCGATTATTCAATACCTGTCAACCCAAACATTAACTACGGATTTCAGGCACTGGCAACCAACATGAGAGGTTTCAGCCAGAACATCAGGAACGGAACCAGTTTTGTTCTCTTCAACAGCGAGATAAGATGGCCTGTTGTCAGATACCTTGCCGGCCATCCTCTTAAGTCTAATTTCCTCAACAGCCTCCAGGTTGTCGGATTCGGCGATATAGGAACAGCCTGGACAGGAGCCACACCATGGTCACGGGAGAATGCTTACGACACCGAAGTAATTGAAAGCGGTCCTGTCAGAGTAACTCTCGACTCCAACCGTGAGCCGGTTGTCGCCGGATTTGGTGCAGGTGCAAGAATGCAGTTGTTTGGTTATTTCATAAGAGCCGACTGGGCATGGGGAATAGAAAACAATTACCTGTTACCCAAAATATTCTACCTCTCCTTCAGTCTCGATTTTTAAGATCACCGGCAACACCTGCAAAAAAAGGCATGCTTATTGTATTAAAGCATAAGTAATTTTTTAATTATAAAAAAAAAGATAAATTTGCGCAATTATTGTACATTTAGTTAACTAAAAATCATAGAAATGGCTTACAAGATCAACGAAGATTGCACTGCATGCGGCACCTGTATCGACGAATGTCCCGTTGAGGCAATATCTGAAGGAGATATTTACAAGATTGATCCTGATATCTGCACCGACTGTGGAGCTTGCGCAGATGTTTGCCCCGTTGAGGCAATTCATCCTGCCGAATAGAAGTGCAGTAAATCTGACAATTAAAGAAGAGGGTGTCTTTTGGGGTTTACCTTAAAGACATCCTCTGTTTTTTTTACCGCGGGTTATAGCGAGCACCATCAAGTACAGCCTGGATATTGCTTTCCGTCATTAACCCTGCCAGGGTCACATCCCTGTTCTTATTCATGTATGATTCAACGATCCTGAATCCGATCCACACGGCAGCCCTGCCGGGAGATTCATTTGTAAAATAGCTTGTAAAAGGAGCTTCCCCGGTCAGCTTCCTGACAACAAACTTATCACTGCTGAACAACAGATCGTGCTCAATAAGATAGGCCCACATCTGGCTTTCATTGTTAATACAGAAATCTATCTGGCCGGCATTGAAACCGAAAAGAAGGGTGTCCCTTATTTCAGGCATCATACATTTCGCGAAATATTTCAACTTGCCCTCATGGATCATCCTGGCTATCACATTGTCAGTTTCATACCCGACAGTTTCGAAATCCCATTCAGTCGAAGCCCATGCGTACATACAGTCCGGAACAATATTATACTCATTCATCCTGGCAGCCAGGTATGAATATATCTCCAGCATCGGGTAAAAGCGGCAGTCTCTTCCCAGGTACCTGTCAAGACTTATACCAAGTATTGAATCGGAGATTATGATACTATTGTTAAACCCTGAAATACATGTATATACCGAAGGTACTTTTCTTTCGGGGAAATGCCAGAGATAGTGACGGAATGCTCTTTCAATTTCATCCTCCAGTTCTGATATGTCGGGATATTTCGTAATTACCTCATTATAAACCTCATTGTTAAGCTTATCGGTGCAAAAACCAAGAAAATGGTCTGTAAAAAGAGAATCATTGATGTTCCCGGTGTTGATTACATAACTGAAGAGCTGAAGGAAATCGCCATACCTTTTCTTGATTCCGTCCAGACTGTCGGGTAGGAATAAAGGATCTATAGTGAACAAATCCTTTTCCAGTCTTTTTATACTGATGTCGGCTTTCACTTGTGAAATGTTCACCCCGTACCTGTCGTTCCTGCACGATATCATAAACAGAACCTGGGCTAAAACAATAAATACCAGGGTTAATCGTCTTTTCATGTGGTCAGGTTTTTGATTCTATAAATTTAAAGACTTTCCATTAAGCTGTGACAAGTATTAGAAACGATACAATAACTTCACTTATTATTTGTTAATTTCGCATTATCATTATAATCTGAAAATTCATTCCCGTCATGAAATGTTCAGTCAGATATTTTTCAGCCCTTTACAAGATTGCAGCTGTTGCTGTAATTCTCATGCTGGCTACCCGGATTAACGCACAGAAAAAAGGCATATATGATCTTCTTGGCCCCGATCTGACTATCGGAGTTCATTTCGACCCTGTCATAAGCTGGTTTGGTTCTGATATTGATTCTGTAAGCAATGACGGGGCAAGGCCGGGATTCAACTTAGGAATTACGGTCCACAGATATTTCGGATCCAATTATGCACTTTCGACAGGATTAAATTATATAAGTGCCGGTGGGAGACTTGTTAGCGCTAACCAGACAATTTTTGATATTACTACCGGTATTGATCCCGTTGTGCCTGCTAACTCGTCAATCACCTACAAGATACAGTATCTTTCCATTCCCATTGGACTTAAACTGCAGAC
>JAFGXX010000102.1 GCA_016936435.1 Bacteroidales bacterium | reverse complement strand
GACTCAGGTTCAAGGTCTTTAGCAAACCTGGCCTCTATACCGAATCCACCAAAGGTAACTTTGAACTGGTTATGTGTGCCGCCGTAAAGGAAGGGTGATGTAATAAAATTCTCACCCTGTCTCATTATCGTCGTGAAAGTGATGAACTGAGCCGCATGTCCGGAAGCGACGGCAAGTCCTGCGACACCTCCTTCGAGTGCTGCAACCCGCTTCTCAAAAACCTCCGTGGTGGGATTATTAATCCTCGTGTATATGTTACCCGGCTCTGTAAGGTCAAAGAGGCCTGCCGCATGCTTAGAACTCCTGAAAACATATGATGAAGTCTGATACAGCGGTACTGCCCTCGACAGGGTATCGCTGTCGGGATGATGCCCGGCATGTATCTGTAATGTCTCAAATCTGATCTTTCTCTTATTCATGTTTTAATAGGATATAATGAATACTGGAATTACACATCAAGTCTGTGTCGGCGATGATCCGTAAACGGCTGAAAGAATATTTTCCGGAACAGGATCTTTATCCGCACATGCACATAGGCATAAGCGGCATGATGAAATTGTTGTGAGTCAGATGAATTGAATTCATTTTCCTTGTTTTATTTTTATCATCTCCCGGCTTTCCCGGGATTAGGTATTGGCACCTTTGCCCCGTTTTACCGGGATTGGTTGCCAGGGTTTCTCAGAGCCTAATCTCTCCGCCCTTCTTAATAAAAATCAAACAACCCTGAATGGAAGGAATATTTGATTTACGGGCACAAATATATAAAGGAAAATTGGAAATGCAAGATTTAAACTATTTTTGTCTGTATATACGTTCCACGATGGAAAACAACTTTTCAGTCTATAACAGCCTGTCACGAAAAAAAGAGCCTTTCAAAGCTCTCCATCCTCCTTTTGTCGGATTATATGTATGCGGACCAACGGTTTACAGCGATCCTCATCTCGGGCATGCCAGGCCTGCAGTCACTTTCGACCTTCTTTTCCGTTATCTGACTCATCTTGAATATAAAGTCCGCTATGTACGTAACATAACCGATGTCGGGCATCTCGAAAATGATGCCGATGAAGGAGAAGATAAAATCGAAAAGAGGGCAAGGATTGAAAACCTCGAACCGATGGAAGTGGTTCAAAAGTACATCAACAGCTTCCACCGTAACATGGATCAGCTCAATACTCTCCGTCCTTCAATAGAGCCGCGCGCCTCAGGTCATATCATCGAACAGCAGATGCTTGTTGAGGAGATACTGAAACAGGGCTATGCCTACGAGGTAAATGGTTCGGTGTATTTTGACGTACTCAGGTATAACGAAAATTTTAAATACGGAAAGCTGTCCGGCAGGGTTCTTGAAGATCTTATGGCAAACACCCGCGAACTGGAAGGTAGTGAGGAAAAAAGAAATCCCTATGACTTTGCCCTCTGGAAGAAAGCTTCTCCCTCTCATCTGATGCGATGGCCTTCAAAATGGAGCGACGGATATCCCGGATGGCACCTCGAATGCTCTGCCATGAGCATGAAATATCTCGGCGATGTTTTCGATATTCACGGAGGAGGAATGGATCTGATCTTTCCTCATCATGAATGTGAGATCGCCCAGTCAACGGCTTCCCTGGGAAAAGAGTCAGTAAGGTACTGGATGCATAACAACATGATAACCATTAACGGTCAGAAAATGGCCCGGTCGCTGGGTAACTTCATCACCCTCGATCAGATCTTCAGCGGCAACCACCCTCTTCTTACAGGAGCATACAGTCCCATGACCATCAGGTTCTTTATGCTGCTTGCTCACTATCGCAGTACAATAGACTTTTCAAATGAAGCCCTTCAGGCTGCCGAAAAAGGATACCAGAAACTCATAAAAGCATTCGATACGCTCAAAAAACTGAAACCTTCTTCCGAATCTACTATCGACATAGCTTCATTGCGGTCAAAATGTTATGAGGCCATGGACGATGACCTCAACACACCCGTTCTGCTCTCACATCTTTTTGAAGGAGTCAGGTACATTAATTCGGTAAATGACGGTACAGAGAAAATGACTGAAGCGGATATTGAGTCGATGCATAAGATCTTCACTACTTTTGTATATGATATTCTGGGCTTAAAGGATGAAACCGCTTCAGGACAGGATGAAAAACTGACAGACGCCCTGGTTAAGATCATCATTAACCTGCGGCAGGATGCAAGGGAAAGAAAAGACTGGGCAGCATCCGACAGGATCAGGGATGATCTGAAAAATGCCGGTGTCATTCTTAAAGACACAAGGGATGGCTCTGAGTGGGAAAAAGTATAGATAAACGTGAATCCTTACAAATCCATACCGCTAAACATAGGATCTGTTGCATTAGGCGGAGACCACCCTGTGAGGCTTCAGTCGATGACCAACACCGACACCCTGAACACCAGGGCTTCTGTTGAACAGTGTATAAGGATCATTGAAGCCGGGGCAGATCTTGTCAGACTTACTGCTCAGGGTGTAAGAGAAGCTGAAAACCTTGCTGCCATAAAAAAAGAACTTCGCGGTGCAGGCTTCGAAACCCCGCTTATTGCCGACATCCATTTCAATCCGGCTGCTGCTGAAACAGCAGCCCGCATAGTGGAAAAAGTCAGGATCAATCCGGGCAATTATGCCGATAAAAGAGCCTCTTTTTCAGCAGTTGATTTCACGGATAAAGAATATGATGAAGAGCTTGAAAGGATACACGAAAGGCTTCTGCCTCTTATTAACTTCTGCAGGGAAAACGGCACTGCGATACGTATCGGCATAAACCACGGCTCTCTTTCCGATCGCATTATGACCCGTTATGGCAACACACCTCACGGAATGGTATCCTCGGCACTGGAATTCATAAAGATCTTCCGTTCAGAAAATTACAATAACCTGGTCCTCTCGATGAAATCGTCCGACACAGTTGTGCTCCTCGAAGCCAACCGTCTTCTTGTCCGGCGGATGCAGGAAACCGGTGTTGCTTATCCCGTCCACCTGGGGGTGACAGAAGCCGGTGAGGGAGAAGACGGAAGAATAAGATCTGCATCAGGTATAGGAGCCCTTCTGGCGGAAGGAACAGGCGACACCATAAGAGTATCGCTTTCCGAAGATCCCGAGCTGGAAATACCTGTTGCCCGGGAGATACTTAATTCACTCTCCGGCAGTAACGGACGTGTTGGTAATCCCCTGCCCCCGGTTTCGCCCCGGATTCATGATACTCTCTACAGGCCTGAAGTCATAACTTTTGAATCGGGAAGATTCAAATCTGAGAATGGCGAGCCATATAAGGGTGAGGTCCTCTCTTTCTATCCCGACAGACCTCCTGTTCTGTCTGATACACCGGGGAAGAAAATAATTCTCAACCCCATCTTCGATGAAGATGATACTGCAGTACTGGGCATTAGGGCGGCAACGCTTCTTGGCCGTTATTTCATTCTAAAACAGGCCGACGGTATCTGTCTCACAAACAGGGGCAAAATAAAAGGAGACAGGCTGCGGGAGATATCTTTCGCAATACTGCAGGCTACAGAGGCAAGAATAACAAGAAACCGGTATATATCGTGCCCTACATGCGGCAGGACAAGATTCAACCTTCAGGAAGCTGTGCGGAAAGTAAAAACCGCAACCAGCAAATATTCGGGTTTAAAAATAGCAATAATGGGATGTGTCGTTAACGGGCCAGGCGAGATGGCAGGAGCCGATTACGGTTATGTGGGAGCGGGTGAAGGAAAAGTTCATATTTACCGGGGGATGGTCCCGGTGAAAAAAAATGTTTCCGAAAAAGATGCCGTCGAAGAGCTGCTGAAAGTTATTGAGTCAGACCGGCTGCAGAGAAGTTTATAATTCCTTTTTTGCTTCCTTTTTACTTTTGAAGCCTTATGCCGGCTGCCTCCAGGAGAGGATTGGTGAGCAGGTTCAGACAAACCTGTAGTCGAGCTGTTTTTTCTGGAGATCGGCTCTGACAACCTCAACTGTCACCCTGTCGCCCAGTGTATATACCCTGCCGGTAGAACGGCCTTTGATGCAGTAATTTTCCTCGTCGTACTCGTAGAAATCATCACCGAGTTCACGTATGCTTATCATTCCTTCACACTGGTTTTCAATAAGCTCCACATAAATACCCCATTCCGTAACACCCGATATCACACCTTCGAAAGGTTTCCCTAACTTATCGCTCATATATTCAACCTGCTTGTATTTTATTGAGGCTCTCTCAGCCTCTGCGGCAAGGCGTTCCATCTTTGAAGAATGTTCACAAAGCTTTTCCGTCAGTTCCCTGTTTGCCGGTTCTTCACCTGCGAGATATGATGTCAGAAGCCTGTGAACCATCATATCGGGATACCTCCGGATGGGTGAGGTGAAATGTGTATAGTGTTTGAAAGCGAGACCGTAATGACCTATGTTTTCTGTT
>JAFGXX010000101.1 GCA_016936435.1 Bacteroidales bacterium | reverse complement strand
GCTGTCTCCGGTGCCAGGGAAAAGCTCAATAACGGGACTGCCATCACTTCGGTATTTCATCCTGATCCCCGAACCCACATCGAGATAGTGAAGTACCCTGATAACTCAAACGCAATGAAGTGGTTTTTCGGACTTTCAGCAGAAGGGTCAGGTACCACAGCAGGAAGAACACTAAAGCTACTCCTGAAAACTATTTCTCATCCAAAGCAATTTCTGAAAACAGTTTTCAACTTCAGGTGGTCCACAAAGCTTGTCATTTTCCTGGCAATGCAGAATGTCGACAACGAAATGCGGATGAAATGGAAGAAAACCCTCTTTGGCGGAAAAATGAAAATTGAAAACAGGGGGCAGAAAAAGGTTCCTGCCTATATCCCGGTTGCACAGGAAGTGATGGAGCGGTATGCAAAAAAAGTCGATGGAGTGGCACAGAATATCCTGCTTGAAGTAATTTTCAACAGGCCGACGACAGCACATATCCTGGGAGGATGTCCGATGTCGGAGGATGCCGAAGGCGGAGTGGTTGATAAATTCCTGAGGGTGCACGGATATCCCGATATGTACATTACTGACGGTTCTGTCATTCAGGGCAATATAGGAGTAAACCCCTCTCTGACAATAACTGCAGTGTCGGAATATGCAATGCATCATATTCCAGCCAAAAAAGGTAGCGAAGAAAATGAGATAACAGTTCAGTTAAGACAAATCGAAAAAGAATGGATAATGCAGAAATCGCAGTGATCCTAAGGGAGCAGAGAAGTTTTTTTAAAAGCGGGGCTACCCTCGACATAAGTTACAGGCTGGAGAACCTCCGGAAATTAAGATCTCTTATCCTTTTACATGAAAAAGATATTGTTGAAGCCCTCCGGAAAGATTTTCACAAGCCACCTCTTGAAACCATCGGGACAGAAACAAGGATGGTGCTCTCGGAACTCAACCATGTTATCAGGAGACTCCGCAGATGGTCACGCAAAAAAAGTGTGAAGACACCTCTGCTCCATTTCCCGGCAAGGAGTTACATTGTCGCTCAGCCTTACGGACAGGTCCTTATAATGTCACCATGGAACTTTCCCTTCCTCCTGTCGATGATACCTGTAATTGGTGCGCTTGCAGCAGGTAACTGCGTGATCCTTAAAACTTCACGTAAAGCATCAAATGCAAAAGAGGTCATCGCCCTGATACTGGGACAGCTCCCTGAGAACCTCATTAGTCTGGTCTCGGGAGATAACACGACAAGTGATTTTTTACTGGAACACAAGTTCGATTATATATTCTTTACCGGCAGCACGGAAGTAGGCAGGAAAGTAATGAAGAAGGCAGCAGAAAACCTTGTCCCTGTAACTCTTGAGCTTGGAGGTAAAAGTCCCTGCGTCGTGGCCAGTGATGCAAAGCTCGGGGTCGCAGCCAAAAGAATTGCATGGGGGAAATTCATTAACGCCGGGCAAACATGCATCGCTCCTGATTATCTGCTTGCAGACAGTAAAATAAAAGACAGATTTCTTGAACTTCTGGTGAAAGAGATAAAATCCTTCTACGGAGAAAATCCGGAAAAAAGCAATGATTACTGCAGGATAATAAATTCTGCCAAAACTGCCAGGCTTGAGTCTTTTATGAAAAATGGACAAATAGTAAGCGGCGGACAGGTCGATGCCGATGCATGTTATGTAGCCCCTACCATCATTGCAGATATAAGCCCGGATGATGCGGTAATGTCGGAAGAGATCTTTGGTCCGGTATTGCCCGTAATAAGCTTCAACGACTTCAATGAGGTCTATGAAATTATAGATAGAAATCCTAAACCGCTGGCAGCATATATCTTCACAGGTAACAGGCGGCTGGCAAAAGAGTTCCTGGAAAAGACACAGAGCGGCACTGCAGCTATCAACGATACTGTCATGCAGATCGCATCATCTGCCCTTCCCTTTGGAGGCATAGGTCCAAGCGGTATCGGAAGATACCACGGGAAGAAGTCGTTCGAAACTTTCTCAAATATGAAGTCGGTCCTGCACAAGTCAGATCTTTTTGAACCCGATATTAAATATCCTCCCTATACAAATATCAAGGAAAAACTAATTAAACTTATGATGCGATGAGATACGCTGTCCCCCTGCTTATGATGGTCATCCTGTCCTCTTGCGGGAAAACCGAATATGTTATAGGCATCGGTGAAAAGATATATCATCACGGAGCAGAATATTCTGTCAACAACCTCATAATTACAAGGTTTATCAGAAAAGGCACCGACACATTGCATGCGCGTGGAATGTTCTACCTGGTGGATTTTAAAGTGGAAAATAAATCAAGACGGAACGGCATCAAATGGGACAATTCGATAGCATTTATTACTGACGAAAAGGCAGGAATGTTTGAGAACAGCCCTGAAGTTCAGAGGTTTTACGATGCATCTGTATCCTTCGGATGGAAGGAAAGCCTTCTTACTATGCGGGGATCATCAGATTCAACATGGCTTGCCTTCGACCTTCCGTTTAATACAACACAGCCATACCTGAAAGTCAGGGCTAAGACTGTGGCGGGCGATCTTTTCGACGGAGCTCTCTTCAGAAGGGTCCGTGTGAAACTTCATTAAACTCTTCACATCCCGCCGGTAATTTATTCAATTTTGAAATTTCAGAATATTGCCCGAAATTTAGCCATCATTAAAACACAGGAAATTATGCAATACAAACGCCGCGATTTTTTAAAGATAAGCGGGATAACGGCTGCAGGTACAATTGCCATGCCTTCACTGCTTCAATCATGCAAGGGTTTGACCCTTTCCGGTAGTTTAAGCGACTACTTCGACCATTTCGAGGTCACCCCGGCATTGCTTAAAAAGGTTATAAGCACTGCTTTATCCAAAGGTGGCGACTATGCCGACCTCTATTTTGAACACACACTCAGCAACAACAGCGTCCTTATGGACGGCAAAGTAAACCAGGCCCAGTCGAATGTAGCCTATGGAGTGGGGATCAGGGTCCTGAAGGGAGACCAGACCGGTTATGCATTTACGGAAATAATATCTCCTGAGGCTATGCTGAATGCAGCCGGCACAGCAGCGAGCATCGCCGATGATGCCGGGAGTAATTTTGCCGGCGACATGAACGAACTTTTGACCCCGAACCTCTATCCTGTCACCAGATCGTGGGAAGACACTTCCATAAAGGATAAAATACCTTTTCTCGAGAGAGCCAACGAGAAGATCTTTGCTCTCGATAAGAAGGTGACGAAGGTAACAGCATCCATAGGAGACACAAGCTCATATATACTCTTCTACAACTCTGAAGGGGTGCTGGCCTGCGATTACCGTCCGCTGGTATATCTCTCAGTAAATTGCGTGATGGAACAGAACGGCAGGATAGAAAATTTCTCGGTATCAAGTTCGGCACGCAAAGGATCTGAGTTTCTTACAGATGAACTTGTAGACAGGCTGGCGAAGGAAGCCGTCGAAAAAGCCAACAGACAGTTCCTTGCCGGGAAACCCAAAGCAGGCGAAATGGAAGTAGTTATGAGCCCGGGCGAGTCAGGGATACTTCTTCATGAAGCTATCGGCCATGCTTTTGAAGCCGACTTCAACAGAAAAAACACCTCCATCTTTTCCGACAAGCTTAACAAAAAGATAGCGGAAGATTTCATAACCATCGTCGACGACGGGACCCTGCCCTCCGACAGAGGTGCTCTAAACTTCGACGATGAAGGAATCCCGACTGAAAATACTGTTATAGTTAATAAAGGTATCTTATCCAGTTACCTGCACGACCGGATAAGTGCCTCATACTACAAGGTAAGGCCTACAGGCAACGGCCGCAGACAAAGTT
Source organism: Bacteroidales bacterium (assembly GCA_016936435.1). Classification (GTDB taxonomy): domain Bacteria; phylum Bacteroidota; class Bacteroidia; order Bacteroidales; family VadinHA17; genus LD21. Next base: position 2,591 of record JAFGXX010000101.1, on the reverse strand, counting down.
TCAGGTTTATGCCGGTACCGAGAATGAGATCTACAAGGATGGAAAACGGTCCTCACAAAGCAGAAGAGATAATTGCCAGCGTGAAAAAGGGAATTTATGTCGACAGCTTCAGCAACGGGCAGGTAAATATAGGACCGGGCGACTTCACCTTCTTCGTTAAAGCAGGTTACCTTATCGAAAACGGAAAACTCACCATGCCCATCAAGGATATTAACATCATAGGTAACGGACCACAGGCTCTGGCTGACATAACAATGGCGGCCGACGATGCTAAGCTGGCCGACGGAACCTGGACCTGCGGAAAAGCCGGACAGAGTGTTCCCGTGACAATGGGACTTCCGACCGTAAAAATCAAAAAACTGGTCGTAGGTGGCATCAATGCATAAAAATGATAAAAATTCAAATTATGAATACACAGGAAAAATATAGCCTCGCTGAAATGGTGATAGCCCATGCACTGAAGAACGGCGCACAACAGGTATCTGTTTCGATAACAGAGAGCCGTAACAATGATGTTGAGATACGTAACCAGCAGGTAGACAGGCTTACAGAATCGAACCGCAACAGCCTTACGGTTGACCTCTATGTTGATAAAAAATTCTCTTCCCACTCTACCAACAGGATGAAGAAAGATGAACTGCTGAAGTTCGTGGAAGAGGCAATAGTCGCCACAAGATACCTGGCTGAAGATGAGTTCCGCTTACTTCCTGATCCTGAACGCTATTATAAGGGAGGAAGCCCCGTTCCCGATACTTTCGACCAGTCAGTTGCTACGATGGAAACCCGCATAAGGATAGACCTTGCAAGGGCAGTCATGGACGAAGCTTTCAACAGGGATGAAAGGATCATCTCCGTCAGCGCAGGCTATTCCGACAGCGTAAGCAACAGCGTAATGGTAACAAGCAACGGCTTCAAAGGCGATACTGCCAGAAGCGGCATCTCTCTCTCAGCTTCTGTATCTGTTAAGACCGATCAGGGAAGACCATCGGACTACTGGTATGAATCAGCTATTTTTTTCGACAAACTTAAAAAGAAGGGAATAGGAGAAAAAGCCCTTGAGAGAACATTGAGGAAGATAGGACCAAGAAAGATAAGCTCGGGGAAATATCCCATGGTACTCGAGAACCGGGTGGCGGCTAATCTTCTTTCACCTCTATACAGTGCCCTTTCGGGTTACAGTATTTATCAGAAACAATCATTTCTGGCAGATAAGAAAGATCAGAAGATAGCATCAGATATATTGACAATTTACGACGATCCTCATCTCCCATCAGGTCCGGGATCAAGGAACTTCGACGGCGAAGGACTGGCACTTGCAAAAAGAGCAGTAATTGAAAAAGGCATTTTGAAGAACTATTATATCGACACATATTACGGCCGGAAACTGGGCATGGAACCCACATCGGGAAGCTCGACAAATGTTGTCTTCACCCTCGGTTCAAAGGATATGGAATCTTTGGTGAAGTCGATGAAGAAGGGCATCTTCGTTACAGGATTCAACGGTGGCAACTGTAACGGTTCAACAGGCGATTTCTCGTATGGCATTGAAGGTTACCTGGTTGAGAACGGCTCAATAGTTCACCCGGTTAACGAAATGAATATTAGCGGCAACATGAAGCAGTTCTGGATGAACCTTGCTGAAGCAGGGAACGACATCATTGAAGGTAGTTCATTCAGAGTTCCGTCGCTGATGATAGATCAGGTTGATTTCAGCGGAATCTGATAATTATAATGCAAAATCCGAAATCCACCTTCCGAAATCCGAAATCCCAAATAACATGAGTACAGAAATAAAGACTCTTGAGTCGCAGGCACCCGGCAGGGTAATGTCGGTGGATTTTTTCCGCGGACTGACAATGTTTCTCCTCGCCGGCGAAGCCAGCAGGCTGTATGAGCATTTCGGAGAAGCCGATAGTGCGGTCCTTAATTTTTTCGGCACCCAGCTCAGTCACCATGAATGGCACGGGCTCTATTTCTGGGACCTTATTCAACCTTTCTTTATGTTCATTGTAGGAGTGGCTATACCTTTTGCAGTAGCCAACAGGCTGAAGAAGGGAGAGAGCATGAAGAAAATCACACTTCATGCCCTGAAGAGATCCGGACTGCTGCTGTTTTTCGGTTGGGCTATATATTTTATAGCTGCAGGGAAACTTGTTTTCAGATTCCAGAATGTACTGGCCCAGTTATCGGTAACTTACCTGGTAGCCTTTCTGATAATGAACAAAAGCGTGAAATTTCAGCTTATTTTTTCTCTTGCCCTGCTGCTGTTCATCGATCTTGCCTACCGTTTCTTCCCTGTCGATGGTTATAATCAGCCCTGGGAGATGTGGAAAAACCTCGGTGAATGGGTCAACCTGAGAATTGAAGGTGTGGGTCACCGAACCAACTGGGCAACACTGAACGTCATCTCAACCACTGCTCATACAATATGGGGAGTGCTCTGCGGTAAGCTGCTCATGAGTTCCAGTCCCGCAAAGCAGAAGCTGCAGACCCTTATCATAGCGGGAGCAGCGGCACTGGCTGTTGGTTTTACGCTGGACCGGTTAAATATAACTCCGATAATAAAAAGGATAGCAACTGTTTCATTCGTC
>JAFGXX010000100.1 GCA_016936435.1 Bacteroidales bacterium | reverse complement strand
TGTTTTGCTGTTTTTTTTATAAAGGCCATTAAAAATCCTATACTCCTTTTTACCTCCGGCTTATTAAGTTCTCTTATCATTTTCCAGACCGAATATTCTTCAATATCTTCCGGATTAAGGTCTCTTAAGGAGACAACTGCGCTGTTAATTTTGTTCATTACCTTAGGATCGCCAAGTATCATTATTGTATCGATTACCGGGATCAGGTTTACTGAGAGCTTCCTGATATCTTCAATAGAATATTTTGACAACAGATTGTCGAATGTTTTTCCCAGTTGCATGAACAGTTCAAAGTATCCTTTCTGCTCCAGTTCATGGAATTTGTGTACGCCATCTATTCCTATTTGTTTAATAACAGGAGTTAAGTCTTTAGCCAGATCATTTATACTCTCGAGTGTTTCCATAACCATGCCAAGACTGCCGATATTCCTTATGAGCCTGAGGGTCAGGCATCTGAGACTATCGGTATCCAGCTCTACACCTGCGTGGTCAAGTTCTGTCACCATATTTTTGAAAGCATCCTTGCCCACTACAGCAAGATCGTCTACGAGATCATTGACCGACTCACGGTTTTGTCTCTGGACAGAAATTTCCTCAAGGATAAGATCAAGCTTCCCGTTTATCTCATCAATCTGGTTTTGCAGCTCTTCTTTTACCATCTTAGTCGGTTTTTTTTCCAGCCATAGTCATATGTGTTTCAATAGGCATCTCCTTCCCTTTAAGAAGAATATGCCAGTATATCCATCTGAATAGCAGCTTGCCATAATGATTTAACCTGCTTTCTTTCAGGAGGCTGAATGGTCCCAGGCCGGGGAAAGGAAAATAACCTGGCAATGGTTCTGTATCATAGTTGAAATCAATCAGGGCTCCTTTCCCGTGACCGGTCTCTATATAGCAGTTCGAATGTCCGTCAAATTTACCTGTAAAAGGTCTGCCTTCAATATGGCACAGAAGGTTCTCTGTAAGTATATCAGCCTGAAAATGAACAACAGAGCCGGCTTTTGACGTTGGGAAATTACCTGCATCACCAATTACAAAGATATTGTCCTTTATCACCGACTGAAGTGTGAATTTATCTGCTTTTGCAAATCCAAATTCATCACCCAGACCGCTTTCGAGAATGACAGGATCACCGCTGTGCAGCGGTATTGTGATAAGGCAGTCAAAGGGAACTTCCCTTCCGCCGAAATCCCTTATCACCTTGTTCTTGTTGTCAACTTCTCCAAGGAAAAAATCGGTTATCATTTCGATATTTTTGTCTTCGAGAAGACTGCCCAGTAATTTTGACGACCGGGGTTTTGTAAATGCTCCTGAAAGAGGAGTTACATAGCTTATCTTAACCTTGTCTCTCATTCCCCTTTCCGTAAAAAAAGCATCAGCATAAAAAGAAAATTCGAGAGGAGCAACCGGACACTTGATCGGATTATCAGCAACATTGACCACAAGATTGCCTCCTTCCCATGTCTTGAAAAACCTTGCCAGTGCTTCGGTTCCTTCGATTGTGTAGAAATCGAAAATATTCTTATACCACAGTTCTCCCTTCAGGCCTGGTGTTTCCTCAGGGATTATCCTTGTCCCGGTTGCAATGATCAGGATATCATAGCCGAGCACCTCGCCGTTTTCGAGTACGACCTTGTTATTGTCGTGGTCGATTTTAGCTATTTTCATGTATACTGAGTCGACGCCGACAGGAAGGAAGTTCTGTTTCGGTTTGGTTACATCACCTCTTTTGTAGTATCCAAAAGGGATAAACAGGAAGCCCGGCTGATAAAAATGTATTTTCTCCTGATCGACAACGGTTATTTTCCATTCATCCCTTGACAGTTCTTTTCTCATCTTGTTAGCCATGATGGTTCCACCTGTCCCGGCACCCAGAATCAATAGTTTTTTCATAATGAATACATGAATAAAATCAATTAACAACCAGGTGGTATACATTGTTCAAGAACCTGTATGTTTGTATAATAAATATTATCACGAATGTTCATTTTTGATATAAGACTGCTGAAAAATGAAAAATTCGGTTAACTTCATCCTCTGAAATTAATACACTTAAATTGTTAACTGACCTATGAAAAAAATTCTTACAGTATCAATTTTGATGGTTTTTTCTGCTGTTTTTCTTTGTGGCCAGACTAAACCCGTAAAGAAGGATCCTTCAGGTAACTGGAAATTCGAAGCTCCCTACGCTCCGGAAGGCTATACCACCGGTACAATGAACTTTGCTTATGCCGACAAGAAATATTCAACGGCAATCATGTTTCCGGGTTCTGATTATAAGTTTGCCGGTGAAAAAGTAAAATTTGCCAATGACACTGTCTCCTTTGTAGTTTATATTGAAGGAGACGTAATTGCCATTTCCCTTAAGATGGATGATAATGCTAAAATGACCGGGAAAGCCATTTCCTCACAGGGTGAGATTCCTTTATCACTTAGCCGGCAGCCCGAGAGCAAGTAGAGAAATATTTTTTTATTTTAAGATGAAAAAAACAATTCTGACAGCTATGTCGCTGATACTTATTTCGTTAGTATCAGCGGCCCAGCTGATAAACAAAGATGCTCTCAGCCCCCGGATTACAGGCTACGATATAGATGCAAGGCTCGACCCGGAAGAAAAAACAGTAGCATGTTCCATGAGAGCATTCTGGGTAAACCAGACTTCGGAAACTGTGCCTGATATTCAGCTTCATCTTTACATGAATGCCTTTAAAAGCAGTAAGTCAACTTTTTATAAAGGCACATCGGAATCAAAGGATAAATCAGTTTACGGCAGGATAGATATCTCTTCTTTTACCCTGGCTGATGGTACCGATCTGATTCCACTGATGAGGTTTGTAAGACCTGATGATGGCAATCCAAACGACAGTACCGTAATACAGATTATCCTTCCTGAACCTGCCGCACCGGGTGATACCGTATCAGTAAGTGTCGATTTCATCACAAAATTGCCTTCAAGGATAAGAAGGACAGGTTACAATGACGATTTTTTCTTTGTCGCCCAGTGGTTTCCAAAGTTCGGAGTATACGAACCCGCAGGTATGCGATACAGAGTCACAGGAGGCTGGAACTGCCACCAGTTCCATAATCATTCGGAATTCTACTCAAACCATAGTGTTTATAATGTAAAGGCAACGATGCCTGATAATTATATTGCCGGTTCCGGTGGTATGGTAATGGATGAGACGGACTATCCTGAAGATTCAACACTCAAAACAATCACATGGAGGGCTGAAGACATAGTCGATTTTGCATGGACGGCATGGCCCGGCTATGCTGTTCATACAGACAAGTGGAAGCATGTAAATATCACTCTCCTGATCCCGCCCGAAAGGGACGACCAGGTGGAGCGTCAGTTCACTGCCGTAAAAAATGCACTTGAATACCTCACTGAAAACGTCGGGCCTTTTCCATGGCCCCACCTTACATTTGTAGATCCTCCTGCGAAGGGTTCCGGTTCAGGGGGCATGGAGTACACTACTCTTTTTACTTCCACATCTGCAACAGGAATGCCGGAATGTGTGCATATGCCCGAAATGGTGACAGTACATGAATTCGGACATGCATACTTTATGGGTATCCTGGCAACGAACGAATTTGAAGATCCCTGGATGGACGAAGGGATCAACTCCTTCTTCGAAGCCAGGATAATGGACCATTTCTGGGGGGAGAATTCAGGTATGCTCGATCACCGGTTCCTTAAAGTTTCTGATAAGATCGTTGCCCGGTCATCATACGTATACTCCCCTGTTCGCCAGGTAATAACCAACAGGGAATATTCCTGGAATTATCCTGCAGGATCCTATTCAATGATGTCGTATCATAAGGCATCGGTCATCCTCTTTACAATGATGGGAATAGTCGGTGAAGAGACTACAGATAACATATTCAGGGAGTATTACAAAAGATGGGCATTTAAACACCCTGCCCCTCAGGATTTCATCAATGTGGTGAGTGATGTCGTGAAGCAGGATCACGGTGATAAATTCGGACCCGACATGAGCTGGTTCTTCGATCAGACACTTTACGGTACCGGCTTATGTGATTATAAAGTTGCAGGATTCAGCAATGTAAAACAGGATACTTCGCAGAAGTATAATCAGACCACTGACTCGCTCTATAATTGTGTGGTTGAACTTCAGAGGCTTGGAGAGGTAAAGTTGCCTGTTGAAGTTCTGGTGCACTTTGTTGACGGGAGGGAAGTTATGGAATCGTGGGACGGTAAGGAAAGGTTCAAATCTGTTACGCTGTTCAGCAACAGTAAGATCAATTGGGTAAAAATCGACCCGGAATATAAAATCCTCATGGACGTGAACTTCGTTAATAACTCATATACCGGTGAACCTGACCGTGTTCCGGTAAGACGTATTATCAATAAATTCATGTCTTTTCTGCAGTTTTTCTCAGGCTCAATGATTCTATAAAACAAATCCGAAATGAAAATATTCAAAGCAATAG
>JAFGXX010000013.1 GCA_016936435.1 Bacteroidales bacterium | reverse complement strand
CACATTTTGCACATACGGTATAATGCTTTAGAGACAAAAAAAGCCGTCAGGTCGTGACGGCTTTTTTCTTCTCGTATGGTAAATTAAGCAAGTTTCACATTTACTGCGTTAATTCCTTTTTTACCTTCGGCAAGTTCAAAGGTTACTTCATCGTTTTCCTTGATTTTGTCGATCAGACCAGAAGCATGTACAAAATATTCGTTTTCTGAATCTGCGTCTTTAATGAATCCGAATCCTTTGGACACATTAAAAAATTTTACTGTTCCTTTGTTCATTGTATTCTGTTTTAAAAAATTAGTGCGTAAAAGTACATATAATTATTTTTATAACAACAAAAATATCCGGAAATGTATTTTTCTTATTGCTGAAAAGTCTGGTCTGCCTTCCCCTGGCCTGATTCCCTGAATCGCGGCAAATAATAACATTCAGAGAAAAAATATTTTACTTTTACGGTATAAACAAATACTTCTTAAAATAATGAAAAAAATCCTTGTTTCTGTTATTTCATTGATGCTGATGTCTTTTTATCTGACAGCTCAATCCCCCGCTTTCCTGACTGTGGCCGAAAGCTCTGACTACACTGCCACATCCGCTTATGATGACGTAATGAGTTTTATCGCAAGGCTGGAAAAGTCTTCAAAATATATAAGAGTCGAAACGATTGCAGTAAGCTCCGAAGGGAGGGAAGTCCCTCTTCTTGTTATCGGAAATCCTCTTCCCAAATCAGCTGAGAGTCTTGCAAATGATCCCCGGGTAGTCGTTTATGTACAGGCAAATATACATGCTGGAGAAGTTGAAGGAAAGGAAGCATCGCTGATGTTCGCCCGCGATCTGCTGTCGGAAAAAAAGCCTGCTCTGCTGAAAAATGTTGTCCTGCTGATATGCCCGAACTTCAATCCCGACGGAAATGAAAAAATGAGTGCTCAAAGCCGGCCCCACCAGAACGGACCAAAAGAGGTGGGAATAAGGTATAACGGTCAGATGCTGGACCTGAACCGCGACGGCATGAAAGCCGAATCACCTGAGGTGAGAGGGCTGATCTCAAACGTCTTCAATAAGTGGGATCCCGATGTTTTTATGGATTGTCATACCACAAACGGATCATATCATATCGAACCTGTTACTTTCACATGGATGGTAAACCCCAACGGCGACAACTCTCTCATAAATTATATGAAGACGAAAATGGTCCCGGAAATGTCTGCAACCCTTTATAACGATTACAAGGTCGAGAATTGTTTCTACGGGGAATTCAGAAACATGATCAATCCCGACGGATGGTTTTATGATGCCGTAGATCCGAGATACCTTACCAATTATTACGGTTTAAGGAACAGACTGGCCATCCTGAATGAAAATTATGTTTACGCCGATTACAAATCACGGGTTCTTGGTTGCTACTATCTTATTAAAACCCTTGTTGAATATTCATCGGAAAACAGTTCCGGAATTGTCAGCATGCTCCGTAATACTGATGAAAAAACCATCAGAAGAGGACTCAATCCTGCTGTCGCAGATTCATTTGCAGTCGAATACAAGGTAAGGCCGATAGATGAGAAAGTCACGATCAAAACTTATGAGGTGGAACGCTCATCAGAACCCAATGTTTATCCGCCATACCGAAGGACTGACAAGAGAAAGGATGTTACTGTTCCTTATTTCATCGATTACTACCCTACCCGAAGTGTGAAATTTCCCTATGCTTACCTTATCACCAATAATGATCCTGATATAACCGGATTGCTCAAAATTCAGGGTATTAAGCTGGAAAAACTGACAGAGGAAACCACTGTTGAAGCAGAGCGTTTTCAGATCACTGAACTTACTCCGGCACGGCGTCTGAATCAGGGACATTATACAAATACCATAAAGGGAAATTACATAAAGGGAAAAATCGGTTTTCCTGCCGGAACTCTTGTCGTAAGGACAGCCCAGCCGCTTGCAAACCTGGCCGCATATCTTCTTGAGCCGGAATCTAACGACGGACTGGTTACCTGGAACTATCTGGACCGTTACATGGCTCCCCAATGGGGATCTGGTTATAATCTTTACCCAGTTTACAGGGTGTTGGAACCGGTTGACCTTAAAACAGTTATACTGTAAAGAGTTGTCTTCTTCTTCCTGACCGGACAGGATTTATTTTCTTGTCCATTTGTCAAAGACTGTAATAACCGGCAGGACATTTCCGTGTTCATCGAAAAAATCGCGTGATGAACGGCCACCCATTGTTGCAGGTTCCCACCAGAATATGCCAACACCCAGGTTGTCGGGAGTGTTGAGGACAATATTGTTGACATCTTCGAGGAATTGCCTCTGTCCTTCAGGACTTTCGGGAAATGGAGCAGGTTTTTTCCTGTATTCAGTGGGTGAAGCACAATAGGCAACTTCAACAAGTATTATCGGTTTTTTGTAGGTCTTTGCCATGAAGATCATGTTATTCCTCAGGTCAAGAAGGGTGCCATGCCACCATGGGTAGTATGACTGACCTATGTAATCGAATTTGATACCGTAGGAAAGAAGTTTATCGAAGAAGTATTTTGTGTTTACCATATTCCCGCCCTGATCGATATGTATCATTATTTTCGGCACATAGAGCGGATCACAACCTTCATAAACACCGTTTATCCCGGCAAGGATCAGGTCGGCAAAATTATCCCAGTTCCCGGGTAGCTTGCCGTCAGGCCATAGCATCCCGTGTATAACCTCATTACCTATCTGGACCATGTCGGGAAGAACATGAGCCTCTTTCATCGCTTTCATCGTGGCGGCACTATAATCAAAAACAGCTTTTACCAGCTGCTGATGTGTCATGTTCTGCCATGCAGCAGGAATGTATTGCTTGCCGGGATCAGCCCATGTGTCTGAATAATGAAAATCAAGAAGAAATTTGTAACCCATATCCTTTGCCTTCTTTGCCAGAGCGATTGTGTATTCAAGGTTGTTGGGTAACTCTTTGGGGGTGTGAAAAAGCCTGAGCCTTATCCAGTTATACCCATGATCTTTGAATAGCTGCAGCCCGGGTTTTATTGAATCATTCTCCCTGAACCCGAATCCCCTGTCCTCGGCGCTCTTGAGAAATGACAGGTCGGCTCCGATTGCATATTCCTGTGAATAAGAAGAAGCAGACAAGATCAAACCCGCAGCCATTATTGCGGCGAAGCGGAGCTTGCTGAAAACAATTTTTTCCAATGATTTCATATCCGGAGGTTTTAATTAAGCAAATTTACTTTTTTCTTAATTATGGCAATATTGTGGCAGTTTCTCTTAATCTTCATATCAGTCATAACTTTTGAGCCAGATACTGAAATCAGGTCTGACATAAAAAAATGATATTTTACATACCATATTCACCTAATTTTAATAACATTGCAGGAAAATTTCCGGTTACAGATACTTGGTTATTTAAAGCACATATTATCAGATAATGAGAAAATGGCGTATTGAAGATTCTGCTGAGTTGTACAACATCAACGGTTGGGGTGTAGATTATTTTTCAATTAATGAAAAGGGTAATATTACGGTTCAGCCTCTTAAAGACGGTGCTTCGGTAGACCTTAAGGAACTTATCGATGAACTTATGCTGAGAGATGTTTCAACTCCGGTACTCTTGCGTTTTCCCGATATCCTGGATGACAGGATCATCAGCATTTCCAGGTCATTTAAAAAGGCGTCGGAAGAATATGATTACCAGGCTCAGAATTTTATAATATATCCTATTAAGGTTAATCAGATGCGGCCGGTTGTTGAAGAGATAGTCAGTCATGGCAAGAAATTCAACATCGGTCTCGAAGCCGGTTCAAAGCCTGAGCTTCATGCGGTACTTGCCATTAACACCGATCCTGAATCTCTTATTATATGCAACGGATATAAGGATGAAGATTATATTGAACTGGCCCTGCTTGCTCAGAAGATGGGTAAAAGAATATTCCTTGTAGTTGAAAAACTCAATGAACTTAAGCTTATTACCACAGTATCACGCCGTGTTAAAGTAAAACCCAACCTGGGAATAAGAATCAAGCTTGCAAGCGTGGGAAGCGGCAAATGGGAAGACTCCGGTGGTGATATAAGCAAGTTCGGACTTACATCGAGTGAACTGCTCGAGGCAATAGAGTTCCTCGAAAGAAACAAGATGAAAAACTGCCTCCGGCTGATCCATTTTCACATAGGCAGCCAGGTCACCAAGATTCGCCGGATAAAAACAGCCCTCAGGGAAGCTTCACAATTTTATGTTCAGCTGCGGAAACTGGGATTTAACGTTGAATTTGTTGATATAGGCGGAGGCCTGGGTGTTGACTACGACGGAACAGGATCGTCAAACAGTGAGAGCAGTGTGAACTATACCCTCCAGGAATATGTTAACGATTCCGTCAGTACTTTTGTAGATGCCAGTAATAAAAACAATATACCACACCCGAACGTCATTACAGAATCAGGCCGTTCCCTGACAGCTCACCACTCTGTCCTCGTCTTTGAGGTTCTCGAAACAGGTACCCTGCCTGCCTGGGATACGGAGGAGACAATCAGCGAGTCGGATCATGAACTTGTAAGGGAACTCTTCAGCCTGTGGGATAATTTCAACCAGTCGAGGATGCTTGAGACCTGGCATGATGCCCAGCAGATAAGGGAGGAAGCTCTCGACCGATTCAGCCTGGGACTCATAGACCTGAAAACCAGGGCACAGACAGAATGTCTTTTCTGGTCAATAGCTCATAAGGTGTATCAGACCGCCAGCGTGACAAAACATGTGCCGCAGGAACTGAAACAGATATCAAGGATACTTTCGGATAAATACTTCTGCAACTTTTCACTCTTCCAGTCGCTTCCCGATGCATGGGCGATCGACCAGATATTTCCCATTATGCCGATTCACAGGCTCAACGAATCTCCTGATGTATATGCCACGATCCAGGATATGACCTGTGATTCTGACGGCAAGATCGATAACTTCATCGCAACACGAAATTCATCCTATCATCTTCCGGTTCACAGACTTAAAGGGAAAGAACCCTATTACCTGGGTGTCTTTCTTGTAGGGGCATACCAGGAAATTCTGGGCGACCTCCATAATCTCTTCGGAGATACCAACGCCGTACATGTTTCAGTCGATGAAGATGGCTACAAGATAGATCAGATTATTGACGGGGAAACTGTCGCTGAAGTACTCGACTATGTCCAGTACAATGCAAAGAAGCTGGTAAGAACTGTAGAAACATGGGTTACTTCTTCCGTTAAATCAGGAAAGATCACCATTGAGGAAGGCAAGGAATTTCTGTCAAACTACCGTTCCGGACTTTACGGATATACATATCTTGAATAACGCACTTCCTTATCCGGAATAAAGATATTATTCAGATTGTCTATATACAGTTAGATAAAAATCCTGAAGATCATGAAGAAGATATTTTGTTTTCTGTTCGTACTGGGTTTCTGTTCAGTGCTTTTCGCTCAGAAAGAAAAATTCTACAAAAGCCATCTGCATGAACCTGGTATTGATGATTTCAAATCGACAACATCAGAATTTTTGTATTCTGATAAAGTGAATCTTGCCTACTGCATCTCAAATGATGATGAAAACATCTATGTCGATCTCTTAATTGCGAAAGCCGACGTTCAAAGGCAGGTTTTAAATTCGGGTATCACTATTTGGATCAGCAATGACGGTAAAAAGACAAAAAACCTGGGGATCCGCTATCCGGTCAGGGAAAAGGATAACCAGACGAGAGAACGACCTGCAATGACACGGAATATTCCTCCCTCCGCCAACTCACAGGGAGCAAACCGTCCTATCCAGGAAAAGCCGGATGGAGCTTTGGAGCTAACAGGGTTCTCTGAATCCGGCCCTCTTACAATATCTTCTTCTGAAGAAGGTAATTTCAGAGGCTCAATAAGGATTGAAAGAGACAAAAATATGTATTATGAAGTTATTCTGCCCATTGCAAAACTTCCGGAATTGAATGACAAACCTTCCGGAAAGGGAAAAGAGGGTTCATTCCTGATTGGCATAGCCTACCCTGAAATTCCGATAGCTCCGTCATATGGTCCTCCGTCAGGAGGACAACGGATGCCCGGAGGAGGCGGAGGAGGCCGGCCCGGAGGCGGGGGAGGAGGAAGACCTCCGTCAGGATCAGCAGGCCCGTCTCAGACATCACAAACACAGACAATATTTTGGATTCAGGATATCAGACTTGCCTCTGAGAATTAGTTTTTCTACTTTTATCCGGACTCTTGCGGCTATGCAACAGAAACCGAAAAAATTATTTAAGTGTCTTTGATACAGGAAAGAGACCGGATTTTTACATTGAACATTCTCACTGTTCTGCTTTACAGGATGATCATTGTTCTGTTACTCTTTTCTTTATCGAGAACCGGATTTTATTTGCTTAATCATAAAATGTTCCCGGGTATAGATGCCGGAGAATTCATCAGGATACTGAGGGGAGGTCTTGTCTTTGATCTGTCAGCAGCAGTATACATTAATATGTTGTTCATACTGCTTCAGCTGATACCTTTCGATATAAGATATAACAGGTTTTACCAGAAGATATCCATGTGGATATTCTTCATTACCAATGGATTCGCCCTGGCCGTCAACAACGCTGATTATGTATATTACAGGTTCGTATTCAAAAGAGCGACAGCCGATGTTTTCGGAACATTCGCGAATGAAGAGAATCTGGTTAAGATGTTTTTCAGATTCCTGATCGATTACTGGCCGGCTGCCTTAACATGCATCTTTCTGTGGGGTCTTATGGTATGGCTTTATAAACTGCTAAGACCTGTCAGACCTTCTGTTTCAAACAGGATTATCTATCATGCTATTAATATCCTGGCCATCCCTGTTGTCCTGGCTTTAGTTGTCGGCGCTGCCAGGGGAGGCTTCAAACATTCAACCCGCCCGATAACTATCAGTAATGCAGCCCGCTATGTAGAATCCCCGCGGGATGTTGCTATTGTGCTCAATACTCCTTTCAGCCTGATAAGGACATACGGAAAAAAAAGCATTGTTAAATACGATTTCTTCGATAAGGAAAAACTTGACTCACTGTATAATCCTCATTACAGGCCACTGTCAGGAAAACCGCAAAAAAATGATAATGTCGTTATTATTATTCTTGAAAGTTTTGCCAGGGAGTATATCGGAGCACTTAATCCTGAACTGGAAAATGGTAATTATAAGGGCTATACACCATTTCTTGATTCACTGATAAAAGAGGGCCTCACTTTTACAGTATCGCTCGGGAATGGGAAGAAATCTATCGATGCTATGCCTTCAATACTGGCATCCCTGCCCTCGCTCGAAACTCCCTATATTATTTCACACTATGCCAATAACGAGATAAACGGCTTACCATCACTTTTAAAGAGAAAAGGTTATTATTCGGCATTTTTTCATGGGGCACCGAACGGTTCAATGGGTTTTGACTCCTTTGCCCGCATAGCCGGGTTTGATGATTACTTCGGACTTGACCAGTACCCCGATAAAAATGATTTTGACGGTATGTGGGGAGTCTGGGATGAACCTTTTTTTATGTTCTTTGCCGACAAACTGAAAGATTTCCGGGAGCCCTTTCTGGCCTCTGTTTTCTCAGTGTCATCGCATCATCCCTTCAAAGTACCTGAAAAATACACCGGGAAATTCAAAAAAGGCCCGGCACCGATATGTGAAGTTGTGGGATATACAGACTATGCACTGCGAAAATTCTTCGACCGGATAAAAACTGAAGACTGGTACTCCAATACACTTTTTGTTATTACCGCCGATCATACAAACGAATCAGTACACGAGGAGTTTCAGAACAGCTATGGCTCCTTTTGCATACCCCTTGTATTTTTCAGTCCTGCCGGCAACATTAAAGGATTAGAGGACAAAATAGCCCAACAGATCGACATCATGCCTACAATTTTGAATTATCTCAATTATGACGAAGAATTTATAGCCTTTGGTAACGATCTCTTTGACAACTCATCTGAATCTTTTGCCTTCAATACCAACGGCAGCACTTACCATCTGTATATGAATGATCATTTGATGGAAATGGTTGATAATAAGCCTGTTGGTTTGTATAATTATATTACAGACAAATACCTGAATAACAACCTGGTTGACGCAGAACAAGAACTAGCAGCGCTTATGGAAGAGAAGCTTAAGGCGGTAATTCAGTCTTACAATTCCAGACTTGTTGATAATGAAATGATTGTAAGAAATCGGGATTTAAACAAATTGTTTTGACGGAAAGGGTAAATGATAAGGCGCCAGGCTTAATTCAGTAAGCTATTTTATTTTTACAAAGTTGTCCTCAAACCCATTCCTTTGAATTATCAGTCTGCTGTTTATTAATGTAAGAGGGCGGTTTTCAGGAGGATCAGCCAGGACCAGACTGCCCATCATATCATCAATTATGACCAGCTGGTATTCTGTCTGATGAAAGATGGTGTCCATCCTCTTCTCTGTGTAGAGTCCGTTTTTCCCGAATTCAATAGTTGCATAATTGGTTTTGGATGCATTTATGCACGTGTATGATGTGTCAAACATGCCACATGTAGATTCCCATCTCCAGGTTCCGGGTAGTTCCTCAAGTGAGTAAACATCTATGATTTTTTCCCCGCATGCCGACAGGAAAATCATTCCTGCAATAAACAAACTGTAAAATTTCATACGTCATATTAAAGATTCACAAAGATAGGAAAAATGTCTGATGATCGCTACCTGCCTGTGATCAGAAGCTTAATATATGGACGCTGATTTTTCTGATAATGAGCTGTATGCCCCGGTTATCTACCTTGCAATCCTGATATTGATATTTCCTATTCCACCTTTAACATCAAAATAGAGACTTGATCTGGTCTCACCATACAGGTCATTGGTGAATATCCTTCCGTTTTTATCGAAGCCGGGAGCGCTTATTTCGCCCAGGCCACCACTGATATAAAGCTTAATACCAATGTTGGCAGGCAGTATCAGGGTCAGTTCTCCGACACCTCCTCTTATCTCCGCATCGAGGTCGTTTTTCCAGTTGCCGGAAAGGTCGATCTCTGCTTCCCCGGCTACAGCCCTGAATTCAATGAAGGGAACAGAAGTATTTCTGAGGTTAATCCGGGAGTCGCCGGCTACCATTTTAAATTCAAATTTTTCAAGTTTCGATCCCTCCAGGTCTATTTCACTTTCGCCGGCAACCATTTCAATAGTCATCTCATTCCTTACATCCCTGTTGAAACCGAGCTTCCACTCATTCCTGTCAGATTCGTCATAGGTTCTCCTGTCCCTGTCATCGTCAACTTCTATCTCGAGGTAGCCCGTCTCAGAGTCTTCTTCATAATAAAGTACCGGTTTCCAGTATCTGTCGCGATATTCAAAGCTTCCTTCAAAGAAGTCATTTGCATCAGTGTCAATAATTAATCTTCCGGCAGGGAAAGTGATCTTTGTTTTTACTTTTTCAGCTTTTCTGACATCTATCTTATGTCTTTCTTCCTTTGTAGTCTGTCCATAGACTGTTGAAGCTGCAAGAACCGACATCAGGATAATAGCAAAGAGGGTTTTCAGTTTCATCATGGTTTTCCTTCTTTTAATTCACTTTGCATAAAGACGGATGAAATCGGATAAAGTTGCAGCACAAACCGAAACAGGCAAGTTGTAAGATTAATAAAATGACTTATTCCTTGACCATTTTCCCATTTTCGATGTCGGGATAAAGTGTTCCTCCTTTTGTAAGCCACGACGTTCCGAAAGCAATCAGAGCAATAGTTTCGGCCCAGAATACAAAATCTGATTGTCTGTCCCTCCCTTCAAGGAAGATCATAAAAATTATAATGGAAACAAGACAGACTATCATAACATATCCGCAGATGCGGTAAATAATATTTCTTTTTATTTTCCTTTTTGAAGGAGATGACTCTTTTCTGGTGAAAAGGAAAAGAGAAAAGACTGAAAGCACCAGGAAGAAGCAGGCTGCACTGAAAAAGTGTATCCATGCTGAGATGTCGTAGGGACCTTCCCTTACGGTGGGGAAGAATGCCACACCAAGGGCGAAAAAACCTGCCAGGTTGCCGGCTCTGTCATCCCATTTGTCATATCCGGTATAGAAGAAGAGGAACAGCGCTATGGCGCAGAGAGCTCCAACAAACACGTCCCGCATCTCCGAATGATAGTAAAGGCTTATATTTTTCCTTACAGGATCTTCTCCTGAAAGTATAAGTGTTCCTGCGATCAGGACGAAAGGAAGTAAAATCCCGATCCAGCCAACAGTTTTTCTCAAAGCCAGATAAGAATGCGTGCCGGGCATGCCTTTTCTGTTTAATTTGGATTGGTGGTTTTTCAAAATGAAGTCAGTAAGATAGTTATGATTAGCTCATTGATTTGTCCATGCTCAGGTATAAATTCTTCAAGTATAATTGTTTATAGCCCGGAGAATCATAAAATCAGGTTTTATCAAATCGTAAACCGTGCAGGTAATCCCGAAATCTCCTTATTCTCCCGAGGTTGCTTTCAGTACACCGGGAGGTCTGGTGAAAGTGATCCTGGAGAGGCTTTCAAAGTCTATGAATGTTTCATCGGCCGTATCTGTGAATTTTATGTCGGAGAAAATGCCCCCGAACAGAACTTTGATAATATTTCTGACATTTTCCTTCAACGGTTTGTAAATCCATATTATATCCTCTGGGCCCTTTTCCAGTGATTGCTCTGTTCTGATCCTGTAATCCTCCTTCACTTTATTGGCATAGATGTTCAGGTCGTCGGAGGTCATCCATCTGTTTTCAGCAAACGGATTCTGGCTTCTGTATTCGAATATCTCAAAAAAGTCCCATTCAAGGCTTCTGCTCCCGAACGACAGAAATTTGGGATTGATATTGGCGACAGTCAGACTTCTGTTCTCATTGTCGTAACGGAACCGTAAATCTTTACAGTCGATACCGTATTTTGCATTCAGTTTAACATTAAGGCTTCCGAAATATTTGATTTTTCTGTCGGCTATAGTCTCTTGTCTGCTAAGCGATCTGGTAAAATGTGTTTCGATTTCAAAAAGATTAAGCTCCAGGATATGCCTGATCTGGGTTATCTGGAACTGCCTTTCTTTCAGGAAATTGTTCTCCTCAACAAGCAGATTGTTCTTAATCCGTAGTTCCCTGTTCTTTTCATCAAGGTCTTTGATGTTATCCTCAAAAAGTGATACTCTTACGTTAAGTTTAATAAGTTGCTGAATTCCGAGCACAAGCATACCTGCTCCGAAAGCTGCCAGCCCCCATACTATTAATTTGCTGGCCAGAAGGAAGAGAGCAACAATTATCAGCAGAGCAACCACAATGTATTGCCCGTATTTATTTATGTTCCTGGTCTGGGGTCCTTTCAGTAAAGAACTTTTTGTCACTCCCGCAATATTTGTTAATGATCAATAAAATAACAATAATACTTCTCTCTGTTCATGAACTCCTGCAGCTTAAAGACTTTGGAATACAGTAACATTAATAATGATAGTGATCCTCTATAGGTTAAAATTCGCAATTCCTTCTTCATCGAAGCTGCAGTTAAGCCATTCTTTCTCTATCAGTGCGCCTGATTTCCTGTACATTTCGATTGCAGGATGATTCCAGTCCAGGACCTGCCATCTCACTCTCTTACAACCTTCTTCTCTGGCAACCTCGAATACTTTTCTTAGCAACGTGGTCCCGACCTTTTGTTTCCTGTATACCTTTTTTACGTAAATATCATCCAGGTACAGAGACTTCCCCACCCATGTATAATATGCAAAAAACCACAGAGCCATTCCGGCAATTTCCTTCTCTTCCGTTTCTGCCACAAAACACCTGAACAGGTCCTTCTCCATTATCATCTGTTGAACTGAATTTGTTACTTTTTCAGGAGCTTTCTCAAATTCAGCCAGTTCCTTTATGAGAGAAAGAACTGCAGGAAAATCATTGACTGTCGCTTCTCTTATATTGATATTCATGTGTGGTTACAGTTTTAGCATGCTGCCTGGCAGGTGAAAATTTAACAGGATTTATTCAAGGGTTTATTTTTATTGCTTTTTTCTGTGCAAGAAGAGCCAGTTCTGTTGCCAGGAAACAATGATCCTGTGACATCGCTGTTTCGGTACGGTTAACCACATCGCTTACAAGCTGTTCACCATAAGGCATATGCACCTTTGAACAGTTAAAATATTTTGTTTCCTTATGGTTTACAAGGAAAAGGTGATTACCGCCTTCACGGCCTGCAATGTCGGTATATTTCCTCATTTCGATATATCCTTCAGTTCCGAGAATGAAAGTACGGCCGTCACCCCAGGTGTTGAGCCCGTCGGGGGTGAACCAGTCGATACGGATATATCCGGTTGCATGGGGGCTCCGCACACTCATGTCGCCAAAATCCTGATAATCAGGGTAATCTTGAGTGGAAAAATTTCCAATCTGCGAAAAATTTAAGCGGGCCTCTTTTGAGTTTGTATAGAAAAGGAACTGGTCGCACTGATGTGATCCGATGTCACACAGTATCCCCCCTGCTTTCTCAGGAACAAAAAACCAGTCGGGACGCGAAGATGGATTCATCCTGTGCGGACCGAGACCGATTGTTTGTACAACTTTGCCTATAGCGCCCGATTTAACTAGTTCACCTGCATATACCGAAGCAGGATTGCCGAGACGTTCACTGTACATTATGGAATAAATCCTGCCTGTTTTTTCCCTGACTTTTTTGACGGCCTTTAGCTGGGAGAGAGTAACTATCCCGGGTTTGTCAGCCATAAAATCTTTCCCTGACTGCATTACGCGAATACCAAGAGGTGCACGGTCGACAGGGATTGAAGCGCTTGCTACCAGCTGTATGGAATCATCATTAAGTATCTCATCTTCGCCTGAGGCTACCTTCACATTTGGGAAGCGTCTTGTGAATCCTCTCAGGAGCTCGGGTTCCTTCGCATACACTGCCACCAGGGTGCCTCCGCCATTGATAAGTGCATTAACCATACCATAGATATGGCTGTGATTGAGACCTATCACTGAAAAGCGGATTGATTCTTTGGAAACCTGGCGTCGGACTGGTTTTACGAGAATCTCATCCGGTCTTGAAGTATCGTGAAGATCACGTCCTAAAATATCACCGGGCAACATAATGCCTGAAGCTAATCCGGCCGCAGAAGCCATTGACTTCCACAAAAAACTACGTCTGTTTACCTGCATTTTGTGTCTTGTAAAATTTTTATCAGCGGTAAACTTAAAAAAAAGAGCAGAAAATATCTTATGTCTTTCCTTTCTTTATGATGTTTTATTGAATTTTGATCCGGAAAATTCTTTTTCCAGTTTATCGCCGATATCTGCCGGGTTGGTGAGCGGCAGATCACCTTCATGAATATCATAACCCAGCAGTTCTGCCTTTTTGAATTTTTCAAATACCGGTAATTTCGCCCTGTTTGTCGTTTCAATATGGTTTCCTTCTTCATCTACGATAATTACCCTTGGCAGGAAGGCCCCTTTCCTCCCAATAAATTTATCCATTAAGCTTACGGCTTCTTCATATTCCTTTCTTGTCGATCTGCCCAGTGATTCGTATTTGTAAATTTTCTTTCCGTCCCATGTAGAAACCATTGCAAAGCTTTCTGAAATCTTCTCGTCGATGGGAGAACTGAGGTTAAGAGTATCGTGTCCCGATGGCATCAGCAATACCTTGCCTCCGCCACCTTCAACATTGGATGCATATCGTGGCATAGTAACACCTGATATCCAGCCCTGGAGATGTTTAATATAGATTTTCCCTATCTGAACTGGTGTTATGAA
Source organism: Bacteroidales bacterium (assembly GCA_016936435.1). Taxonomy (GTDB): domain Bacteria; phylum Bacteroidota; class Bacteroidia; order Bacteroidales; family VadinHA17; genus LD21. The sequence continues at coordinate 7,759 of JAFGXX010000013.1, read as the reverse complement.
ATGAACGATACCCTTTTCCTTGTGACATTGAAGCAGGTAGTAAGGATGAACGCCTATCCAGAACATTCTTCTGAATGTTTCGGCCAGGGTTTTGTAATAGTCGTTGACATGATTTAACAGAACTGTCTGATTCCGGATGGTAAACCCATGATCGCGGATTTTTTTTACAGCCTTTGCAAGGTCTTTTGTTATTTCCTGATAATGATTTATATGCGTCATGAAATAGGCATATTTTTCCGGACCATCATTGTATTTGTTGACCGAAACATTTATCAGTTCAAGGATTTCGTCGGTAATAGCCGTGGGCATTACTACAGGTACTCTTGTTGCTATCCTGATCACCCGAAGGTGAGGTATCCTGCTAAGCTCTTCAAGTATATACCTGAGACGGCTTTTACTTATCATAAGGGCGTCACCTCCGGTAACAAGTACTTCATTTATATTCTTGTTATAGCCAATGTAAAAAAGACCTTTGTCTATTTCTCTCTTATTTACTTCAACGGTTGTGTCGAGCGATTTGGTCCTCTGGCAGTGTACACAATATGAAGCGCAACTGGTGTTTTCTGCTACAAACAGGGCCAGACGGTTCGGATAACGCTGGTAAGCTGCACCAAAGCTCCTGGAGCTCTCGCTCATGGCTCCTTCAAGACCTGTATCGGGGAAGAGCAGGTTTGCCGGAGTGGGTACGCTCTGCCAGAAAACGGGGTCAAGCCTTTTCTTACCCTTTTCGCCCGGCATCATTTCAGGATGAAAAGGATCGGCATTCATAAGCGATGCATAATATGGTGTTATCCGTAAGGGTTCCTTACCCTGGTTTTTCATCGTCGTAACAGTTCTTTCTATCTCTGCAGCCTGATAATCACTGAGTTTTATCACTTTTTTGAGCTGATCGACTGATCTTATGGAATTCTTCATCTGCCACAGCGGATCTTCCCACTGTTCGTTTGTTACATCTTTCCATAATTCGATTGAGTTATAATTCCGGGGTGAGTAATATATCTGATTGTCTGTATTCATTATGGTATTAAGTTTTATTAATGATTTAAGTGAGCGGATAGTTCTGCATATGCTGGTAAAACGTATATACCAGGATGGAAAAACGTCTGTTATCCTCCGGTTCCGCCATTGCAAATATTCATGGTACGCAGCAGAAGCTCATTATCTTTTTTAAGCATATTGCACTAAGATAACAATTTTGCCGGTATTCCGGCTAATAAAGGATCGAAGATTGCAGAAGGGATGCTAGATGAAGAGTAGCAGACTTACAGCCATTACCGCCATGCCACCAATTAAACCACCGATAGCGATATGATGTTCGCCGTATTCCTCGGCAGTAGGCAACAATTCATCAAGAGAAATATATACCATAATTCCTGCAACACCGGCGAAAATCACTCCGAAAGTAGATTCATTGAAAATGCTTCGTAAGATAAAGTAACCCAGTATTGCACCAACCGGCTCGGCCAGCCCTGATAAGAATGATAACCAGAATGCCTTGTTTCTGTTTTTTGTGGCATAATATATTGGTACAGAAACAGCTATGCCTTCAGGTATGTTGTGTATTGCAATGGCTACAGCTATACTTATACCAAGGGCAGGGTCGGTTAGAGCACCCATAAATGTTGCAAGTCCTTCTGGGAAATTGTGTATTGCAACCGCAAGAGCCGAAAACAATCCCATCCGCAGCAGTTTTTTACTGTTTACCGGATTAATATTCTTTTCATCGATATTTTTTATTTCGTGGGGGTTCTCGAATGATGGAATAAGTTTATCGATAACCGCTATTAAGGCTATACCGGAAAAAAATGCTATAACGGTAAGGATACTTCCCATTTTAACCCCATGAGCAACGGCAAGAGAATCTTTTGCCTTAACAAAGATTTCAATAAGAGAAACATAGATCATCACGCCTGCTGAAAAACCAAGAGATGCTGCCAGAAATTTCGGGTTGAATTTCTTCGACAGGAATGACATTATACTTCCTATTCCCGTTGAGATACCAGCGAAAAAAGTCAATCCCAGTGCGAATAATATGTTATCAGTCGGCATATGGTGATATAATCTGTTTTTGTTCCAAAATTACATTATGTCCTGATTCAATTTAGCCCGCTATATTCCAATTATCTGTTCTTCATAAGCATGGATACCAACATGCAGGGGCTAATCTGAATTCTTCTGTCGGGAAATCTTTCAAGACACGAAAGTAAATGTTTTTTTGTTTCCGGATACTTTTAATGCATTAAGAAATTTTAAAGTCATGTTCACATCAAAAAGATCAGTCAGTTACAATCATTGCAAAGCTCAGGCTGATTACCGAATTCTATCTGGATAGTGGAATGCTGAATATTGAACCTGTTTTTCAGCTCACTCTGAATACCGGAAATTAAAGCATTGTCTGTCACCTGTTTAGTAACAAGATGGACCGTAAGAGCGGTTTCTCTTGTGCTTAAAGCCCAGATGTGCAGATCATGTATTCCAACGATCCCATCTAAACCTGTCAGGTAATTACGAACAGCTTCAATATCAATATTGTCAGGGACAGCGTCGAGAGCGAGGCTGACAGAATCAATAAGCAGACGGTATGAACTGTAGAGTATAACTGCAATTATGATCAGAGAGACTGCTGAGTCAATCCAGTTTATTCCTGTGAGCATAATGATGATCCCTGATACGGCAACTCCTGCTGAAACAAGGGTGTCGGCCACGAAATGCAGGAAAGCACTTCTTATATTCATATCACCCTTCCTTTCTTTCTGGAACAACCATGCGGTTATACCGTTCACAAGAATGCCGGCCGAAGCAACGAGAATAACAGTTCCTGAATCTACAGTTTGAGGATGAGAAATTCTTTTGATCGCTTCCCATAGGATTATACCTGAGGCAGCTATAAGTAATATAGTGTTCAGAATTGCCGTAAGTATTGTTGAACGACGAAATCCGTATGTGAATTTCAGTGTAGGCTTCTTTTGTGACAACCTTATGGCAACCCATGAAAAAACCAGGGCAAGAACATCACTGAAATTGTGCCCTGCATCCGAAACTAGTGCCATTGAATTTGAAATGATACCATAAACTATCTCAAGAACAATAAAAATGATATTCAGAATGATGCCTGTTCTGAAGGCAGTTCCGATTTTAGTCCCCTCATTATGTTGATGATAGTTTGACATTACACTAACTTAAGGCCGCTCTGAATATAAGGAGAAATTGAATGAACGAAAAGTTCTTAAAAGCATTCCGTGTTTTTATCAATTTACCGCCAGTCCGGTCAGTCTGACAACAACAGGGTTGTTCCATTTCCGGTCGTTATAAATTCTCTGGGATCTTGTGACTGAAAATTCAATACCTTCAGGCGTTTGTTTAAAATATGGAGCAGGGTCTGCATCTTTCTGATATTCCAGCACTTGCCCATTGTGGCCAAGAACAGAGATGTGGCTGTTTGCAGTTGTCCTGAATGCCTGTGTTTTATAAGTTTTTCTTTCACCGAATTTCCAGTTTTCCTCGTTGATGAAAATATATGCTGTCTTTCCGTCCCTCGATTTCAGGAACCACATGTTTTTTTCACGTATTTTATCATTATTTGGAACGGTATGATTCAAAGCTTCCCTGTTAATGAACATCCATAAAGAAATTTCATTAAGGATGCCTGATTGTTCAGGTGGGAAATTTCCCAGGGCATCGGGTCCGAAGTTTAACAACAGATTGCCTCCTTTTGCCCTTATGTCAATTAATTTCAGGATAACGTCTTTTGCCGATTTATAAGTTTCGTTAGTGGGCCTGTATTGCCATTGATCACCCAGTGTGTAGCATGCTTCCCACGGACCGGGAATCGGGCTGTCAGGTGTTTCCTGTTCGGGAGTATTTATCGCACCTCTGGTGACGACAACATCAGGGTTAATTTCCCAGCATAATTTTGCCAGTTCTGTTTTTCCGAACTGATCCATTCCGTCGAGAAATACGATGTCTATCTTCCCGTACTGTGTCATCAGCTCCCTGATTTGCTTTTTAGCATATTCATTTAAAGCCGGATTGCCGCTGGCAAGAGCCTCATTCCTTACTCTTGAGATCAGGGTGCCCTGTTTATGAAGAAACCAGAAATCATCGGGTGAATAGTACAATCCTACTGCCAGCCCTGCTTTCCGACATTCATCTGTGATCATCCTGGTAACGTCCTTGCCGTATGGGCTGTTCATTATACCGAAATCGGTTGTCCTGGTATCAAACATGCAATACCCGTTATGATGTTTTGCAGTGAAGACAACATACTTCATGCCGGCAAGTTTAGCCGCATTAATCCATTGTCGGGCATCAAAACAAACAGGATTAAAGGATTTTGGAAGTTCGTTTATATACCTGTCAAGATAGTCTTCCGAAGCACCAACCATACTGTGACTAATGACCATTCCAAGCTGAACATCCATGCTCCAGTGGATAAACATTCCGAATCCGAGATCGGAAAACCACCTTTCTCTTTCAGGTTTGTTAAGATTCAAAGGTTTGGAATCCTGTGCAGCCACCAAATGGGATGTTGAAATGAACAACAATACTATGAATGAAAATCTGCAACCTGCAACTCTGATTAAGGAAAGGATATCTTTCATGTTTTTCTAATTTCTTGAAATAGAAGATCGTTATTGTGTTGTACTTATTGTTATCATTTCCCTGACTTATTTTCAGGGACCCCTTTTTCTGATATTTCAACCTGGTCATGTATGCCCAAAAATATTGTTTATTAATGAAATAATTGCTGGGGAATCATATCAGGTTATGTCATATTATTTCTTTTGGGCGAAATTTTCAATGTAGTAAAAATGACCATCTTCTGCTCCGATAAGAAGATCAGGCACATTATCGCTGTTCCAGTCGACCACGGTCGGAGATGTACTGTGACCTGCCAGTTTCATATCCGACAGGTTTCCCCTGAATAACATAATCACTTTTTCATCTATCACTCCGGTGTTTTCAAACCAGGCTGCATTAATGCCGTTGACAATCAGATCATCATCACCGTCGCAGTCCCAGTCTGCAAGACATATTTTTCTTCTCCCGCTTCCACCTGCAATTCTGTTGTTAAGCCTCAACGGTCCGGCTGCTGAATCGATCACATTATTTTTCTGGTCAAATACTGAATTCCCGGCAGAGAAAAAAATACGCCGGCCTTGTCTGAGGTATAGCTCGTTTTCTTTTTTGAATCTTTCAAAGTAACTGAGGTAACCTTCATGATCAAGCATGATAAGGTCGTTCAGTCCATCCCTGTTCCAGTCAGTTATATAGGGTGTGGTTCTCCATTGAGTTGCAAGCTGGCCTTTTTCCGGAAACCACCAGTTCCATGCAGGTTTCGGAGGATCTCCGGGCCAGTCTGCAACTACCGGTACCGGGGCTGAAAGTGCGGGCCTTCCTTTTTTACCAATGTTTCTTAACCACTCCACTCTTCCCCATATTGAATTGACAATTATATCTTTAAGCCCATCACCATCCCAGTCGGCAACGCTAAGCGTTGTGTATCCCCATTTTTTCTCTGCCGGACCCTGGATAGAACCATTCTCTCCCGCCATTATTCTAAAGGGCTTTCCGTCAACTTCAAGCAGTACCGGATCATTCCAACGTGGTGGATTTCCTCCGTCAAGGTTTTCGATGAAACCTATAAAGCCTGCTGTGTTGCCGCAGATCAGATCTTCATCACCGTCATCATCCCAGTCGACAGAAAATGGTGTTGCAAGGGCTCCGAACTTAAGCAGATCAGCTTTTTGTCTGAAATATGCCGGGGAGCTGAATACGGGCATCCTGTTTCTGACAATTCCTGTGTTTTCAATAAAGGCAACACGCCCGTCTTCATCACCACATATAATGTCGATATCGCCGTCATTATCCCAGTCGATAGAAGAAGGGATGATCATTTCCAGATCCATCGTTATAAGGCCTTTTTCATTTTCCAGGAAGCGGCCTTCTTCAAAGAGAGGTTTCTGAGGTGTGCCTGTATTCTCAAACCATGTAAAGCGGTCTGTGAATTCCCCGCATATAAGGTCACGGTCGCCGTCGCCGTCAAAATCGGCCATGTTGGGCGAGGGGGCGCCGTAAACATCCAGATCTTTGCCTCCTGCCCGGATCTTGCCTTTGTTAAAGTATTTACCCTCTGTGTTTTCCAGCAGGAAAACATATCCGTGCAGCGGGCCTTTATACCATTTGCCGGTGCTGTCGAATGCATTGTCCCAGCCATAATCCGTCCAGTCGTCTACGCCGGCAATAAGGTCCTGGTCGCCGTCGTTATCATAATCGACATATTTCCACTGGCTGAATCTTACACGGTTCAGTCCCTTCTCAAGCACGGCAGCCGGAAAAAGTTCGCCGGGAACTGACACTAAAGAATCCCTGAAATGAAGATATTCAACACCCCGGCCCAGTACCCTCGGTTCCCCGCCGACATAAGAGACCTGCAGTTGGCTCAGTCCGGGTCCTATCCTGACAGGAGGCTCGAACACAGGCAATTTTTCATGTTTGCCGGAGCTGTTTTCGAAGAAATACAAACCCCTGTATGGTGTGTCGGTGCATGAGACGACAAGATCATTGTCGCCGTCATTATCGTAATCCATGGGTAGGGGCCATGCCCAAAGACCAACACCCAGGTCTGTCACAAGACCCGGATTGTTGAATCTGAGGGGCAGAGGTTCAGTCAGAACTGAAGAAGGGCCTGATTCCTGGGCAGAAGCACAGAATAAAAGAAACGTCAGACAAAGAAGTAAAACAACATTTCTTTTCATGAAAAACCAGTTATTTATTTCCACTTATTTTAGTGAAAAGATACAATTTATTTAGTGAATGCTATTTGTGCTGTTGTTTGGTTTCAATTATGTGAATATCCCTTCCTGGCAATGAATAATGACCGGCTGACAATCAGACGGATGAAAACGCGTGGCTTATGGCAGGAAACATGGTAGTAATACAGACGTTAATATTTTAATCAGTACTTGTTTCTTTTATTGTCTTTGTAATAGTTCTTTAACAACTTTCCAAAGGTTTTATCTTTTTTTCTTTTTTCGGCTACGGTCATCTGAAATCTTTCCTGCTCTTTTTGAATTTTAAGGTAATTGTTATAAGAATCCTTGTCGATGGCACAATTGTTTAAAGCTTCAATTACTGCACATCCGGTTTCGTTGATATGTTTGCAGTCAGGGTACCTGCATCTGGATGCGATGTTAAGGATCTCGCTATATGTAGTCTGAATCCCCTCATTATTATCTGTCATTCCCAATTCCTTCATTCCCGGTGTATCTATAATTATGCCGCCATTTTCCAGGACAAACAATTCCCGGTGACCGGAGATGTGTCTTCCTTTATTTGTGCTATGGCTTATCTGTCCTGTTTTCAGGATGTTCTTTTTTAATAGGTTATTTATCAGAGTTGATTTCCCGACACCGGAAGATCCGACAACACAGTAAGTCAATCCTTTCTGAATAAAACACATGATCTGATCCATCCCTTCGAGAGTCAGGTTGCTGAGCAGGAAATACTTTACTTTTTTGTCTCTTTTTTCAATGTTTGAGATTGCTTCCCCGGTTTTAGCTTCTGTCGACAAATCCGTTTTGCTCAATACCAGAACGGGCTCAATTCCAGCATTATAACATATTGTCAGGTATCTTTCCAGTCTGTTTATATTGAAATCATTATTGATTGCCTGGACTATAAAAGCAACGTCGATATTGGAAGAAATGATTTGTATTTCTCCGGGTTTTCCCACAGCCTGTCTTGCGAGTATAGACTT
>JAFGXX010000099.1 GCA_016936435.1 Bacteroidales bacterium | reverse complement strand
GAAGAAGCACTTAATCTTTTCCGTCTTCCCAGGCCGGTTGGAATACATGAGGGCGAAGAAATTGTGGCAGGAATCGGAAAGTTCGGACCTTATATAAGATACAAAGGCAGATTTTTCTCATTGAAAAAGGGCGTTGATGATCCTTATTCCATAAACTCCGAAAGAGCTGTTGAAATCATAAATGAGAAGAATGAAGAGGAGAAGAAAAAAGTGATAAAGGAGTTCGGCGATATCAGGATCCTTAACGGACGTTACGGCCCCTACCTTAACCGGGATAAACAGAACTACAGGATCCCCAAAAACACCGATGCTGAAAAACTCACAAAAGAGGAGTGTATCAATATTATTGAACTGAGCGAAAAAAAGAAAAAGAGTTCCTGAAATATCTTTATGATTGAACTGAATGACTATTTTGATCCCGTCAGTATTGAAAGCCCTGAACCGGATCTTCTCCATGGAAATGCAGGATTTCCTCATTCCATAACAGTTAACACCCCCGGCAACGGAATAAGGGATATCTCAAAATACCGGATAGCCCTGTTCGGAGTACCTGAAGGCCGCAACTCTCCCGGACCCGGAACCGCAAACGGACCCGATGCAATAAGAAAAGAGCTTTACAGGCTTTCAAGAATTCCTGGCAGGTCAAAAATAGCCGACCTTGGTAACATGAAAAAGGGAGTAAGCTTCAACGACACTGTTGCCGGGCTTAGCGACATCCTGGTTTTCCTTCTTGAAAGAAATATCTTCCCCGTGATAATAGGTGGAAGCAGCGCCCTTGCACTGGCTGTAGATAAAGCATTTTCAGCACTTAAAATTCAATATACCCTTACAGCAATAGACCCGAGGATTGATTATAATATTGAAAAAAAGGATACCGATTCATATAATTATCTGAATGCCATAATTAATAATCACAAAAGCACCTTCATCCATTATGTAAATATCGGATACCAGACATACCTTAATGATCAGCAGGTAATTAATCGTTTTCTAAAGAGGAAAGCGGAACTGATGAGGACAGGAGATGTAAGAAAAGCTATCTATCTTACCGAACCCCTGCTGAGAGATTCAGATGCCGTTCTGCTCGACATTTCATCGGTCAGACAGGCCGATGCTCCCGGAACCACATGCCCTTCACCAAACGGTTTTTACGGGGAGGAGATATGTCTTCTTTCAAGATATTCAGGGATATCAGATAATCTGAAACTGTTTGCCCTGTTTGAAGTTAACCCCGAGTTTGATAACAGGGAGCAGACTGCAGGTCTGGCAGCACAGATAATATGGTTCTTTTTTGAGGGATTTTCACAAAAACAGTATGAAAATCCCTCTCTGTCGGGCACTACAGAAGGAAGATTCATCAGATATCATGTCAGGGTGTCGGATCTTGAAGAAGATCTGATATTTATAAAAAGCAATCTGACCGACAGGTGGTGGATGGAGTTTCCTGCCGAAGCAGGACGTTTCAAATATATAGCCTGCTCACATGAGGATTATCTTAAGGCAAACCGGGATGAGGTACCGGAAAGATGGATACAGGGTTCAAAAAGGATAAAGACCCAGGACTGACGCATCAGAATTTACCTGTCAAAAGGAATGGTTCGTTCATCCATTTCCTGAAAGTGGTTCATCAAAACAAATATTTTTCGGCCTCAAATAAATAAAACTATATTTGTTCACGTTTTAGTTTTTTACGTAATTTTACTGTCCGCTAATCGGGCAGCATGAGTATCACAGGTACTGAAGGGAAATGAAAAGGATCGTAATCGCATTTCTTTTATTAATTACAGGGCTGGTTCCTTTATTATCACAACAGGATCCGGTCTCAAGTCAGTACATGTTTAACACTCTCACATTTAATCCGGGTGTCGCAGGTACTTCAGGCCTGGTATGCGCCACAGCCCTCAACCGCCAGCAGTGGATCGGCTTCAAGGGTGCTCCTTCTACTACGGTTTTCAATGTGGGAGCTCCGTTTTCACTTTTTAAAAGAAAACATGGAGCCGGTCTTGTAATCGAAAGTGACAATGTAGGATTCGATAATGACCTCTATCTCTCAGGAATCTATTCCTACCTCATCGACCTGAGCATCGGCAAACTGGGGATAGGCGTCAACCTGGGCATGATCAGCAAATCGCTCGATCCCACCTGGTTTATCCCTGATGGCGACCTGTTCACTCCGCCCGATCAGGATCCGCTGATACCTGTTGCCAAGGAGAATTTCATTGCTTTTGATGCAGGAGCCGGATTGTACCTGCTTTCCGACAGGTATTACGCAGCAGCATCGGTAACGCATCTGAACCAGCCCAAAATAAGGTACACAAAAGAAGGAAGTGAAGACGTGACTACCTACGTAAGCCGTCATTATTACCTGACTGCAGGATATAATATTCAGCTGTCCAATCCGTCATTCGAGCTCCTTCCCTCAATTTTTGCCTTCAGCGACGGCAGGGTACTACAATTCAGTGTATCTTCGCTTGTGAGATACAATAAAAAAGTATGGGGAGGCGTTTCATACAGAGCCGGAGATGCGCTCGTCGGAATGGCAGGATTGGAACTTTACAACGGGCTGAGGATCGGCTATGCATACGACTTCACACTGTCGGATATACGACGAACGACAAGCGGGTCGCATGAGTTTATGGTAAACTATTGCTTTGACATCAGCCTGGGCCGAAGCCCGATGCGATATAAAAGTATCAGATTTTTATGATTATTGAAAAAAAATAACTTACTTGCATTATAAATTTAAAAGCCATATGAAAAAGGTACTCCTATCTGCCCTGATTGTGGTAATCTTTCTTACCGGATGCGGAAACTCTAATACAGGAGAGCTGACAGGTGTTCCCGGAAGGAAGAAATTTTTTGAACCGGAACCTGTTGAAATGGCATTCATACCGGCCGGAAATTTCATGATGGGCCCGAGCGACCAGGATGCTCTTTTTGCAATGAACAGCCTTTCAAAATCGGTAACCGTTGATGCATTCTGGATGGACCAGATGGAGATAACCAATAACAAATACAGGCAGTTCGTTTACTGGGTCCGCGATTCCATCCTCAGGACCAAACTGGGTGAGGCAGGTGTCCCCGACCGCGAATATTTCATGACCGATGAGGATGGAAATGTCCTCGAGCCAAATATCATTAACTGGGAAGAGAGAATCGATTTCGAGGAAGAGACAACAAAAAGCGTAGTTGAAGAAATGCTCTATCCGCCCGAAGAAAGATTCAACGGCAAAAGACAATATGATGTCAGGAAATATAATTATTCATACTGGTGGGTTGACTATCAGCAGGCAGCAAAATCACGGTATGTATATGATTATGAGAACAATACAGGAAAATATGAAGGAAACGTCGTGAATAATGACGGTTCTCTTACACCGGTTCAGGACCGGTCGTCTTTCATACGCCACGTTGTCATTAACATTTACCCCGACACCCTTTGCTGGATCAGGGACTTCACCTATTCCTTCAACGATCCCCAGTCAGATCTTTATTTCTGGCACCCTTCTTTCGACGACTACCCGGTGGTGGGCGTAACTTGGCATCAGGCAAATGCATTCAGCCACTGGAGGACTGACTTCATGAACACAGCCCTCAGAAAGAACGGAATATCTGACGTACAGGCCTACCGGCTCCCTCTCGAAACAGAATGGGAATATGCTGCGAGGGGAGGACTTGACCTTTCCATGTACCCATGGGGAGGACCATACACACGTAACTACGAAGGATGCTTCCTGGCCAATTTCAAACCCCTGCGTGGCAACTATATCGACGACGGTAACGTTTATGCAGGCAAGGTGGGATCGTATGAACCAAATGAATACGGCCTTTACGATATGGCAGGGAACGTAGCTGAATGGACATGCTGTGCATATCATCCTTCGGCTTATATCTTCCAGCACGATCTTCAGCCAAACTATGAATATAATGCCACCCCTCAGGATCCTCCTATCATGAAACGAAAAGTCATTCGTGGCGGTTCATGGAAGGATATAGCTTATTTCCTCCAGACAAGTGCCAGGGATTACGAATACCAGGATTCTACAAAACCCTACATCGGATTCCGTAATGTAAGATCTTATATCGGAGCCGAACTATAAACCCTATTTTGAAATAACCCTAAAATTATCAGGTATATGAGTCTAGCAGAATTAGTTCAAAGCAGCGGATGGAAGAATTTCATCGCTAAACTTTACGGTATCGGCGCATCGGTCGTTATCCTGGGTGCATTGTTCAAAATTCAGCACTGGCCACTTGCAACATTCATGCTTACCCTCGGGCTGTGTACGGAAGCAGTGATCTTTTTCTTCTCAGCCTTTGAACCTCTTCATGAGGAAGTCGACTGGTCGCTGGTATACCCCGAACTTGCCGGAATCCCTGATGAAGGGGACGAACTTCCGTCAGCAGGCAGATATCGCGGAGCTGTTGGCGGCGGAGGCGGAGGCGGTGTCGGCTCTGTTGCTCTTGCCAAGTTCGACGAGATGCTCGAAAAAGCTGAAATCACTCCTGATCTGTTCCAGAAACTTGGTGTAGGGATGACAAAACTCAGTGAGTCAACAGCCAACATTAATGTTATGGGTGATATTTCTGCAGCCTCAGCCAAATACATGACTTCTATCAACAGTGCTACCGATTCGCTGGGCAAACTTGCCGAGTCATATCAGAAAACAACCAGCATCATAAACGAAACCGGCTCCACATACAAGAATATGGCTGACTCGCTTTCGGTAATAGAAGCCGGTGGCAAATCATACCAGCAGCAACTGGAAGTCCTTAATAAAAACCTGTCAGCACTGAATGCAGTATATGAACTGCAGAAAAAAGGAGCCGACGACCATCTCAGGGAGTCAGAATCACTTTATAAGGAACTGCAGGTTATGGTTAAAGGTCTTACCGATTCTGCAGGCGACACAACAAAATACCGTGAACAAATAGCAAAACTCAACGACAACCTGTCGGCACTTAACAATGTCTATGGAAATATGCTTGCTGCAATGAATGTCAGGTAAGGCGGCATTTGTTTTTTTACTTAACCTAAACTAACAAAAAAATGGCTCACGAAAAGCTATCTCCGCGGCAAAAGATGATAGGTATGATGTACCTGGTGCTTACAGCCATGCTCGCACTCAACGTCTCCAAGGATACAGTCAAAGCTTTCATGAAAGTTGATAAAGGTCTCAGCCTTACCGTCGAAAACTATGACAAGAAAAATGCTCTTATATACAACGAATTCGAAGCATCATTTGCCACATACCCCGAGAAGACCGGACCTTACAGGACCAAAGCCCTCGAGGTGCAGCAACGTGCCGAGGAGCTTTTTAATTTCATCCAGGATATCAAAATAATGATAATCAGGGAAGCTGACGGTGAAGATGCCGAAGCCATTAACGGAAGAGAAATCGACATAGAAAAGGTTAAGAAATTTGACAACAACGATGTTCCCTCTCAGATACTTATCGGACCAAAAGAAGACGGAAAGGCTTATGACCTCCGGGCAGCCATCAATTCATACCGTGAATTTCTGATAAGTACACTCGACGGAGGAGCCCCCGGCATTGAAGAATCACTAAACCAAAGCCTTAATACTGACGACGGGAAAAATGAAGAAGGTGCAATAGAAAAATGGCCTAACCTTACATTCCAGCTCCTCCCTCTCGTCGGAGCCAATGCCCTTCTTACCAAAATGCAGGTCGACGTCAGAAACGCTGAAACAGAAGTGCTCAATTACCTCTTCTCCCAGATCGATAAAACTAACTTCAAATTCAATAAACTCGATGCTGTCGTAATCCCGAAATCCACATTTGTAACGCTCGGAAGCAACTACGAAGCATCAGTTTTCCTCTCTGCAACAGACTCAACACAGCAACCTTCCATTACAGTTAATGGCGGCCAGGTACTTGATCTCGACGAGAACGGAAGAGGTATATATACTGCAAGAGCATCGTCGCTGGGCACAAAAAAATGGGGTGGAGTTATCGCTATAAAATCACCCGACGGAAATACGGTAGAATATAAATTTGAATCCGAATATTCTGTTGGAGAACCCAATGCTGTCGTTTCTGCAACAGCAATGAACGTAATGTATGCCGGGATTGCCAATCCTATCGACATCTCCATACCCGGCTATGGCTCCGACAAGGTAAGGATCACAAAAGTGGTCAACGGAACATCCAAAAGAGAAAGAGTCAAGAATCCTAAAGGAGAGAATTTCCCCGGCGACTGGTCCATAACCCCTACAACAGCAGGCCAGAATGTGCAGATACACATAGCAGCACAGGAAGCAAACGGATCACTTAAGAGTTACCCTCCGCGTGAATTCAGGGTGAAAAACCTGCCCGCTCCTATTGCACGTCTCGGAGGTAAAGTATCGGGAAGAATTGACAGGGCCGCACTCCTGGCTGAAAAAGGAATTGTTGCAATATTGCCTGATGCAGACTTCTATATCGTTTACAATGTTGTCGGATTTTCAGTATTGTACACCGACAATACCGGTGACCATTTTTCAGAAAGTACAAACTGGCAGTTTACACAGCAACAAAGAGACCTTCTTAACCGTTTAACAAGAGGAAAAACACTTGTAGTAACAAATATCAAAGCTGTCGGTCCTGATAAGAAAATCCATGAGCTTCCTGCCATAACATTGCAGATTAATTAATTAATAATACCACAATGAATAAGAGAATTATCGCTGGATTTATTTCCGTTCTGATCACAGGCTCTGCTTTTGCACAAACCTATGGCGATATATATGAGAAATCGATACCTGAGGCTAAAAAAATTGACTACCCTTTCCTCAGGGAAGCCGATGTGGTGTGGTCTAAAAGGTATTACCGGGTAATTGATCTGAGGGAAAAAATGAACCACCCTCTGTATTTTCCCACAGATACATCTGTTAAGGACGGGAGAAAAAGTTTTGTTAATATCCTCTTCGATGAAATAAACGAAGGCAATATAACCGGTTACGACATGTTCGATCCCGAAGTTCCGACAACCTACGATGATATCGAGACGAAACTGGGAGCCATAATGAGAGTCCAGTCAATAACCATCAATGAGTTTGGTGATACCCGAGATACAACATATCGTTCTGATCCTAAAAGGGAAGAAGTTAAACAGATAAGACTCTACGAGGAATGGTATTTCGATAAAAAGCTTGGAAAACTGGATGTCCGAATTATAGCTTTGATCCCGGTATATATGGCTTATAATGATGACCTGGGAAGAGAAGAAAACACTCCGGTATGCTGGATATGGTTCCAGGATATCAGGGACATTATGGCAAAGCATGAGGTATTCAATCCCAACAATGACGCACAGCGCATTTCCTTCGACGACCTTTTCATGCAAAGAAGATTCGGAAGCTATATCCAGGCCGAGTCAAACGTGTATAACGACCGCAACATTTCTGAATACCTGGTTGGCAGACCGGCTCTTTTTGAAGCCGAAAGGATTAAAACCGAACTCTTCGACTTCGAACACGACCTCTGGGAATATTAACAGATCATCTATATGATAAACAAAAGGCTGCCTTATGGATTTTGAGACAGCCTTATTTTTTTCTATTGATACCTCTCATTTGTCTCCCTCTTAACATCTTCCAGGAAGTTTTTAATATTCTGCTCTTCCTCCTTCCTGACTATAAGGAGAACATCACCCGAGTCAACGACAATGTAATCATTCAGGCCCTGGACAACGGCGACCTTCCCCGGAGCAATATTAAATATACTTCCTTTATTATCATAGGAGAATACATTCCCCGATATTACGGCATTTTTGTTTGAATCGAGGTTTGAATGTTCATACAGCGAACTCCATGTCCCCAGATCAGACCATCCGACGTCGGTATATTTTACATACACGTTATCGGCTTTTTCCATTATTCCGTAATCTATTGAGATACTGCGGCACTGACTGTAGGTACGACCAATGAAGGACTCTTCCTGATCAGTGCTGTAAAATTTCAGCCCCTCGTCGAATGCGGTGTGCATGTCGGGAAGATGCTTTTCAAATGCAGTGATGATGGATTTAATATTCCAGATAAATATTCCTGAGTTCCAGTAAAAATCGCCGCTCTGGATGAATTTTTTTGCCAGTTCCAGGTCGGGTTTCTCTGTAAAGGTTTTCACCCGCAGAATGCTGTCATATCCTTCCACGGGTCTTTTCATGTCGGCCTGAATATATCCGTAACCCGTTTCCGGCCTGTCGGGCTGAATGCCCAGGGTAAGCAGTGCATCATGATCCTTTACAAAATCCATACTCTCCCTGATAACATTGCAGAATTTCTCTTCTCTGACAATGAGGTGATCGGCAGGAGTCACTGTAATTACAGCATTGGGGTTCTCCTTAAATATCCTGAAGGTGGCAAAGGCAATGCATGGTGCTGTATTCCTGCGGAATGGCTCAGCCAGTATGTTGGAAGGGTCTGTCTGTAGTTGTTCTTGTACAATGTCTTTATGGTCGGCACTGGTAACAATATAAATGTTCTTTTCCGGGCAGGTTGCTTTAAACCGCCTGAAAGTTTGCTGTAAAAGCGTTTCTCCTGTACCCATGATATCGAGAAACTGTTTTGGCTTTTCACGACGGCTTAAGGGCCAGAAACGGCTGCCCACACCCCCTGCCATAATTATAACATATCTGTTCTCCATAAACGGTTTGAAAATTTTTTACAAGTTTACAAATTTAAACCAATATAATCCCCCCCTTTTATGCCACATCGCCGATAAATCCGCCAATTATTTGTAATTTTGCTATCCTGAAATCAATAAGTGATGATCAGGTTCCTGAACCAGTTCGGTAAATATTTCTTACTTCTTGGTAAGGTCTTTTCAAAACCCGAAAAAACTATCATTTATTATAAACAGACAATGAGTGAAATGGTCTATCTGGGTTTCAACTCGGTAGGTATCATCACCATAATCTCCTTCTTTATGGGAGCCGTAATAACCCTTCAGACAGCCTACAACACCGAAAACCCCATTTATCCTACATATCTTATAGGTCTGGGCTGCCGCGACTCCATCATACTTGAATTCTCATCAACAATAACGGCTCTTATCCTTGCCGGCAAGGTCGGATCCAATATAGCATCCGAGATCGGGACCATGCGTATCACAGAACAGATCGACGCACTTGAGATGATGGGCATAAATTCGGCTACCTATCTTATCCTCCCGAAAATAATTGCAACACTAATCTTCAATCCCTTGCTTACACTCATCAGTATTATTGTTGGAATAGTGGGCGGAGGTATAGCCGGCACCCTTACGGGAGTTATAACTCCTGAAGATTTCATTTACGGGATCCAGTACGCTTTCATACCTTATTATATAACCTACTCAATGATAAAGACACTCTTCTTTGCCTTTATCATTACAACAGTCTCGTCATTCCAGGGATATTACGTTAACGGAGGGTCTCTTGAAGTTGGAAGGGCAAGCACCAGGGCTGTTGTATACAGCAGCGTGCTGATACTACTTTTCAATGTTATCCTAACCCAGCTTCTGCTTTCATGATAAAAGCCCAAAATATAGATCTCTCATTCAACGGGAAAAAAGTCCTTGATAATGTCTCTGTTACATTCGAGCCGGGAAAGACCAATCTTATAATAGGGAGGAGCGGTTCGGGAAAAACTGTTCTCCTGAAATCGATAGTGGGGCTGCACAACATAGAGAGCGGAGAGATATGGTTTGAGGACATTCTTTTCAATAAACTCGACTTCGCCGGGAAAACTGAGATAAGGAAGAAGATGGGCATGTTGTTTCAGGGAAGTGCTCTGTTTGATTCCCTGACCACCGAACAGAATGTAAGATTTCCTCTCGACATGTTCACCGGCATGAGTTTGGAAGAGAAGACCGAAAGGGTAAATTTCTGCCTTAACAGGGTCAATATTACCAACTCCAATAAACTTTATCCTGCCGAATTATCGGGAGGAATGAAAAAAAGAGTTGCCATCGCAAGAGCAATTGCCCTTAACCCTAAATATCTGTTCTGCGATGAACCTAACTCAGGCCTTGATCCTCTTACTGCGATACTTATCGATGAACTCATCAGGGAGATAACCGAAGAATATCAGATGACAACGGTAGTTAACACCCACGACATGAATTCGGTAATGGAAATAGGTGAAAAGATCGTTTTCATCAATGAAGGAATCATATGCTGGGAAGGAAGTAAAAACGAAATCCTTAATTCAGATTGTAAAATCCTCAACGACTTTGTCTTCGCCAACTCGCTCGCAAAACAACTGAGGAAATCACATGAATGATGGTTTCCCTGATGTAGTTACTCCTGCAACATAATCATAGGCTTATCCACTTTCTTTTCTACCCTGTTTCCGAATACCAGGTTCATTCCAAGCCTTAGGTGAACAGTATTCCAGCTTGTGGGAAGAGGAATGGTCGTGCCTTCGCTGACTATTTTATTCCAGGTTACCGGGATCCTGTCTGCCAGCAGGTAAAACTGGAAACATCCGGGTTTAAACGCAATGCCGAATCCCAGGTTGTCATATCGGTGATTCATGGCAGTATATGCCACGGTTGTGGAGAAAAGGTTCCTTATGTTTACATTAGCTGAAAGAGTCAGAGCCTCGCGAATCTGTGAACCCACAAACCTTGTATATGAAAGTATACCAAGAGAGAAACTCCCGGAAAGAGAATAAGAACCACCAAGGGTTACACCAAAAGGAAGTGTAGTCTTAAACGGCTCAGAATTATCTGTCAGGTAAAAGGAGTTCTTTAGTGAATCCAGCAACACTGTACCAAGCGAATCAAATGTCATGGTTCCGTTATATACTTCGAGCATATCTATCCCGCTGAAAACAAACTCGCTTTTCGCCTCCAGATTTGAAACATCCTTTTTCCATTTTATATAACCAAGGTCGGTTACTGCTGCCGACACTTTCAACTTGTCTGATATTTTATATTCTGCTCCGATATCTATTCCAAATCCCAGATTCTGTGTTTCAAGAAGATAATTCAAATAATTACTTACAACATCCCTGGTTGTGCTGAAAGCAGTAGTATCAAATACAACCGAATCAATATTGTTCTGCCCAGTCACATGGAAAGTCAGCGGCGCACTGAAATGTGCATCAAGGTCGGCATTGAAGGTATGAGTGTATTCATCATTTACCGTAATACCGAGATCCCTGTTATCGATTGAGGCCGAAGCAATTCCGAATAGCGCTTTTGCCCTTACCCCTATCCTGAGGTTATTGCTAAAATTCTTTGAAAATCCCAGAGCAATCTCCCTGTAATACATTGCATCAGCCCTCAAAGATGAGAGATCGATCCTGTTTCCGGCAAACTGTTCATTTCCCTCAAAGCCAAGCCTGAGAAGATCGCCCGGCAGAGCTACATTTGCATTTACACGTTCATTGATATCGAGAGTGATGTAAAGGTCTTTCTTAACAGTGAAGCCCAATCCGAATAGCTGTACAAGAGCATCAGGTTCGAACGAATTGACATCTTTGACTTTTGTCATGAAGTTCTCAGGGTCATAGTCGGGATGCAAAATTGTAACTACGGAATCGGGAACGACTCCTTTTATAAAAACATCTGAAAAATTGAAAAAATTATTGTTTACGTTAACATTAATACCTGAAACAACAGGCAATCCTATGTAAACGGAGTTGGAAGGCCTGAGAGCAGGATTAAGCATATGATTCTGAGGCAGGTTCATGTAATACAAAACCTGGCTGTTCTGGGCTGCCGCGTCGAACACTGCCATTCCCAGTATAAGTACCGTTAAATATTTTATTTTCCTGATCATATTATTTCTTTTAACGGTTGGTATCAAAATTCAAATCTAAAATCGGGTTTCAGAACCAGCGATGCCCTGAAGTCAATTCCGTAATCGGAGTAAAATTTCACATCCCTTGTTCCCTGGTCAGTGGTATTCAGTGTAAAGCTGAAAATGATGTTTGTGGCTTCTCCTGCCGACTCCCAGAAGTGTCTGTCAATCTCTATGCTTGTAAGGCTCTTTTCAGGCTGACCTGCCCGTCCTGTTGCATCAACGGGAGCAGGTTTCAGGATATCTGTTGCGCTTACGGTATCAATATTCTGAAATGTCAGTGAGTCATATAGTATCATCCTGAGTGATACTCCCAGCGGGAAACCGTTCTCGGCTTCAATATCGATGCGCAGGAATTCAAAATCCTCCGGATTGGCAGGAGAGTCGGAAGAATCTTCGATTTTGATGAAATTCCCGGTTGTATCTGTGAACTGGAGGTTAGCCATTCTGAATTCCAGAGGCACTTCGATTTCAAGGTTACCTATGAAACGGCTGTCGTCAAAGATGTAGTTATCCCTGGTGCCTGTGTTGCCTCCGGGATTCATAAGGGCGGAACCAAAAAACACAACTTTTTCGGGAGGCATCGAAACAAGTTCGGGCAGATCCGAGTTATCCCTGTCTACGGTAAACGATGAACTTATGTCGAATTCAGCCGGCACATCGGGATAGCTCAGGCTGAAAGGATCAAGATTCAATAACACTGTCTCTTCGTCTCTGTAACCGGTAGCCTTAAGGTCGACTTCAATGGGAATTGAAAAAGAATTTGAGTATTCGAGCCTTATCGAAGGATCCGACAGTAAAAAGGTCCCGGAAATATTATCCAGGATTTCCTCTATTTCCAGGTCCAGGGTGTCTTCTTCAAAGTTTTCCTCAGGCTGACCGAAATACCCTTTTACATATTCATAACCTGGTGCGGGAATATCAACATGCACGACCATCATATCCGTAAGGGAATACGTTCCTGACACTGCCTCAAAAGTATATAAAACCGGGAGCCTGTTGAAGGGCTGGTCTGTGTCAGTCGAAAAATCAACTTCAGTATCATCGAGTGATACATATCCTGTCACAGTTGAATTCGGGGGAAGTGAAATATTATGAGTGACAGGTATATTCTCTTCTCTCAGGACTGTAGGGAAAGTTATGGTGAATGATGATAAAGCATCTGTTACGGAAGTGATAGAATAGTTAATTACTCCTGTATTTATATATATCTCCTCAATTTCAATGCCGCTTCCCGGGTCAAAATCGAGTGTGTCCTCAATATTTTCCAAAGATGCATCGGCCAGAAGATATGTTTCATCGATCACCAGTGAGGCCAGTTCATTAAATTCATCAAAATCATTAACATCAAGATCTATAACTGAATCTTTTCTAAAGACTATCCTGATGAAGTTGTCCTCATCAAACACCACGGTATCATTGGGAATCTCATTTATATCGCTTATGGATATATCGCCCCTGACCGCAGAAATGGCCAGTACCGGAGACAGATGGCCTCTTCCCGACAGAGTATCCATGTCGTAAGTTTCCTTTACGCAACCAGTTATGGCCAACAGCACTGAAGGAATGAAAATCAATAATTTCTTTAACATACAGGTATCAATTATTCAGTATTCAACTTGTAATTGTAAAGGAATCTGTCGGTGCCTCCCACGATAAGATGCCATCCGCTTCTGTCCGACAACTTCCCTATTGAGAACATTGAAGCGCCCCTGAGAGGGAAACCGCTCATAATATTACCCTTACTGTCAATCAGATAGATAAGATTATTATCACTGTCAAATACCCCTATTTTTCTGTCTGAAGCTGAAAATATAAAATTAATTGGCCCTCCCAGGTCGCCTGAACCGAATTCGCGTTTAAACATTTCAGAACCGTTAGAACCATAAAGATACAATATCCCTTGGTCAATGAAAATATATTCACCAACACCATCACCGCTTACGTCAAATATATCGAATGAATGATCAACAGAGAATGTTTTCAACCTTGTTTTCCTCACACTTCCATCGAAATAAATGTGCTGGATGGTGCCATCAGAAGAGGTGAATACCACCGATGGTCTTGAACCTGCAACGAGTCTCACAGACGAATTCGCTGCCCTGTTTACCGGCTCCTTAAGCGAAAGTCTTTTACTTCCGGTACGGTCGGTAAAATAGACGGAGTTTTCATCCGAGGTGATAAGGTAATCCTTCCCTGAAACCCTTACCCATGCAATTTCCTGACTTACCCGGCTGTTGGTTCTGAACGGTTTCCATCCTCTCAGCACATTACCGGAAATATCGTAAGCATAAACCATTTTGTCCTCACCGGCTATCAGGATCCTGTAATTTCTCTTATTGTCATAGTCAAAAAGTGCCAGAGGATTTGTTGCCGGCGACCGCAGCTTCACAGGATATCTTTCCACGTAATTCCCGTTCCTGTCGAGCAGGTGGAGATAATTTCTCCCTGAGAAAAGAAGCTGGTATTTACCGTTTTTGAAAGCATCGACCATATAAATCGAACTTATTATTCTTTCGCGCAGGGGTGCTTTCCACAAAACCCTGCCTGCTGCATTTATGAGATAAGCATTGTTCTTCATATCCTGAATGAAGATCTCCCTGGCCCCGGTAATATGGTTTGTAAAAAAGAATGGCTTAATAGCAGCTACAGTGTCGAGGAGCGTCTCCCATTCGGTTTTAGATTCCTCCCTCGCTTCCTCCCTGAACCTGAGCGACAGACTGTTATACAGCATATCATTACTGGCAACGAATTGAAAACCGATTGCCTGAAATTTTTCCAGAGAGCTTTTGTTGGTGATAAGTGCGTCTGTCAGTTTTTCATCAAGCCAGCCGGAAAGGTAAGCCGTGATTCTGGAAGGAACAGCATAAAATAAATACCCTGCTACAGAAGGAAGAGTGCTTTCAAAATCACGGAATGTTAAATCATTGGCCAGTGTCTTGTTAAGCAGGTTATCATAAAGAAGTCTTGCTATTGTTACATACGATGATCCGGTAATGAGATACCTGTCATAAAAAGCAAACCATGAATCATCAAAATCATTCTCCGACCCTGAGAAAAAAGCTGTATGGAATCCTTTGTAAGGAGTCTTGTAAACAGCTACCTTAATTTGTTCGTCGGGTTGGAAAAATGTAATATCTCCCGAATCCGGCAGTTTGCTGAACTCATCAGTGAAAAGCTTTTCGGCAAAGACTCTGTCATTTAGCTCATAGATTATCAGTGAATTGTCAACCACGGGCCTCTCTCTTATATCGATATATGCCCTGGTGATCTCCTTACCAAGATAAGGACTGAGAGCTGCGGCAAGTTTAGCGGCTTTCTCATTCTGCGTAACCCTGGTCCCGGATTCAGGATGTATAAACGATTCGAAGATGGCGGTGGACGATGGCAGTATCCTGTACGTCCTCAGCAGTGAAGGCTCTGATGACTTGTATTTATTGAGGTATTGATCAGGGCTGGTGCTCTCAATATAGCCGCTTAGCATCAGATCGTTTTCGCTAATAAAAATATCCATTCCCGAACATGAGGCCAGCTTGCCGGCCTTCAGCGCCAGGGCCGCATTCTCTTCCTGAAAAACCGGTTTCAATATTTTTGTCAGATTCCCGAAGATCAAAAAAAACTTGTCTTCATGTTTGCCCGCTGACTGCAATACTCTGGCAAACCCGGGCTGTGTTCTGATATCTGTATCGAGGGTTGTCTGGGAAATGGCTTTGTGCATTATCCTTTCCGAGCTACCGCAAAGAAGCAAGCCCTCCACTACAGAAATATATACCGTTTCACTCCTTCCTTTAACACTGTAGGGCACTTCCAGAACCTCTGACCCGGCTAAGCTGATTTCATTGATCTTATTTGCTCCCGAGGCCTTCACCATTTCCCTTATATGTTTTAACCTCATGTCGGAACTCAGCGCAAGGGTAAGAAGAGAACCGATTTTTCCTGGGTCTGAGATCTGAAACGATATAAGGGTTGAATTACCTGTAAGTATTTTTTTATAAAGAGGGCCGTTTAACTGATCAGCGATAAATCTGATTTTCGTTGTTAATAAAGCTAATTCCTTTATCCTGGCTGCTTCTCCAAATAATCCGTTTTCAGTTGTGATCGAATTAAAAAAGCTTTGCAGATCAATTGTCTCTATCAGAAAAACCGTCTCCGGAGAGACCGCTTCATAGGGATCGGAAAGTAGTCTGTTCTTTCCTTTCTGAAGGTAATACCCCGTTACTGCCAGCCCGAAGGCCAGGAGTAAGACTGTAATGACAATTGTTTTCCTTTTCACCGGATATATCAGGGATTACAACTTTTCAAATTTATGAAATTAACAGGAACTATTTCATCTTAAGTATTAACATACCGGCTGTCTTCCGGCCAAATAAGTAGCTTCCCAGATGAAGGCACCATCACTTTTTGCTATTTTTACAGCCTGTATAAAGTTTTTCAATGAAATATCAACTGTTAATTATTTTACGTTTTCTGTTCTTTTTGCCTGCTGCGATCTCACAGACAGTTACGATTGTCGATATCGAGGATCTGAGACCTGTGGCTGATGTTGTTATTCTGAATGACGACCGGACTAAATATTTCTATTCAGGCAGAAACGGGAAAGCCGATATTTCTGAATTCAGGAATGAAAAGACCATCTGTTTTCAGCATTTTTCATACGAAAGATTATGCATTGATTATGAACAGCTTACCCGGGCCGGCTTTGAAGTAAGGCTTACAAAAAAGGTATTTGCCATAGAGGAGTTTGTAGTATCGGCCAACAGGTGGGAACAGAGCAGGTTCGAAGTTCCCAACCGTGTAAGATCAGTTCAGCTTCCGGAAATAAAGATGTTAAATCCCCAGACCGCTGCCGATCTGATAGGTATGTCCGACGAGGTATTCATTCAGAAAAGTCAGCTCGGCGGCGGAAGTCCGATGATCAGAGGCTTTGCTACCAACAGGGTGCTTATCGTGGTCGACGGTGTAAGGCTGAACAATGCTATATACAGAGAAGGTAACATTCAGAATATTATTTCACTTGATCCCTCTTCAATAAATTCAACGGAGATAATCCTGGGACCGGGTGCTGTGGTATACGGAAGCGATGCAATAGGAGGAGTGATGGATTTCCATACCAGGGAACCGCTGTTTTCAGGAGGGGAAAAACTCTTTCTGAAAGTAAATGGCATGTCGCGGTTTTCATCGGCTAACCGTGAAAAAAGTGTTCACCTCGATATAAACGCAGGATCAAAAAATGTTGCTTTTTTAAGTAGCGTAAGCTGGTCGGATTTCGGTGATCTCAGAATGGGATCACACAAAAACCCTGATTATCTGCGTACTGAATATGTAAAACATATCAACGGAACCGATTCGGTAATACCCAATCCCGATCCGCGCGTACAGGTTCATTCGGGATATTCACAGTTGTACACCATGAACAAACTGAAGATCAGGCTCACCCCTTTCTTCATTCTTACCGCGGCAAACCATTACTCAAGGATATCCGATGTGCCGCGCTATGACCGCCTGATCCAGTACAGGTCGGGCAATCTAAGGTATGGCGACTGGTACTATGGCCCCCAGATATGGATGATGAATTACCTTCAGCTCAAGTTCAGCAGGAAAAACGTGTTTTTCAATGAAGCCTCTCTTCTGACGGCCCGTCAGGATTACCGCGAAAGTCGTCACAACAGGCTGTTTGGCAGCAACATGATGGATGAACAGAACGAAAAAGTGAAAATCTATTCGCTAAACCTGGATCTGGAAAAAAAATTCAGGAGTACAACAGAGTTGCTGTATTATGGAGTTGAACTTGCATTTAACGATATAAAATCAACCGCCCACACAAGAGATATTTTTACCGGTGTTATTATGCCTTCCGGAACCAGATATCCTGACGGAGACAACAAATATCTAAGTACTTCCTTATATGCAGGTTATAAAAACAATATCTCGGAAAGACTGACACTTAACACAGGGCTTAGGTACAATCATGTGAAGCTCAGCTCGGAAATTGAGGACAACTCATTCTACAATTTCCCCTTTACCAGTATCAAAATATCCAACGGAGCTATAACAGGATCAGCAGGAATGGTCTTCAGGATTAAGAAAGATTTACATGTCAGCTTCAATGCCTCCACGGGTTTCAGAGCCCCGAATCTAGACGATGCCGGCAAGGTTTTTGATTCTGCGCCCGGAATAGTGGTGGTGCCAAACCCCGATCTCAAACCTGAATATGCCTGGAATATAGATCTGGGTATCACAAAAGAATTTGGCGCCATCTTACACACTGAAGTAACCTTTTTTCATACCTGGCTGAATGATGTGATGGTAAGGAATGATTTTTTGTTCAACGGGAAAGATTCTGTTGTCTACAAGGGAGAGCTAAGCAAGGTCGAAGCCCTGACCAACAGCGGATCGGCAAAAGTATATGGAATGAACCTGACCATACAGCTGAATATTCTTAAGAACCTTAATCTCAGGTCGGGGCTCAACTTCACTGAAGGATATGAAGAAAACGGCGATCCTCTGCGGCATGTGGCTCCGTTTTTCGGGTCGACTCATATTGTTTTCAAAACCCCGGAGTTCGAAGCTGATCTTTATTCTGTTTACAACGGGCCTAAAAAATACGACAAGATGGCTACTTCAGAGATTGAGAAACCTTACCTGTATGCAGCTGACGAAAATAATAATCCCTGGTCGCCGGGCTGGTACACCCTTAATCTGAAATTGTCATACAGTTTCATAAACAGGATCAGGATCATGGGAGGAGTGGAAAACATTCTCGATCACAGGTACAGGCCTTACTCTTCGGGGATTGTGTCAGCAGGACGTAATTTTGTCATTTCGCTGAACGCTGATTTTTGATGCCGTAAAACGCTTTTTGGCACAAATTTTGATTTATAATAATCATACAGGCAATCTCAATCATAAACTTGATCCTTCAAGTTCAGCCCCGGCCCCCCGGGGCTTTCTTCTTTTCAGAAGGGCCTGTATCCTATTATCTCCCTTACTTCCCTGATGGTACGTGATGCACTCTGCCGTGCTTTTTCAGCTCCCTGTGAAACAACTGCCGCAAGGTATTTCTTATCGGCAAGTATTTCAGCTATCCTTTCCCGAATGGGTTCCGTGAATTTTATTATATCTTCCGCAAGTTGCTTTTTCATGTCGCCATAACGGATCTCACATGTGGCATGTTTGTCTCTGAAATATTTAACCGTGCAAGGATCTGAGACAACCTTCATAATTGTAAACAGGTTCTCCACCGGCTCCGAGGGTTTTTCTCCCGGTTTCTGAGGTCCGGTATCAGTGACAGCTTTCATAACCTTTTTTCTTATAACCTGAGCTGTGTCGGCAAGGAAGATCCCGTTTCCTTCACTCTTTCCCATCTTGCCTGAACCGTCAAGCCCGGGGATCTTAAGCAGTTTCTTTCCGAAATTATATGCATCAGGTTCAGGGAAAAAATCAACCCCGTACAGCGTGTTGAAGCGTCGCGCAAACCTTCTGGTCATCTCCAGATGCTGCTCCTGGTCTTTCCCTACCGGCACCTTATGCGCCCTGTGAATGATTATGTCAGCAGCCATAAGAACCGGGTAGGTAAGAAGTCCGGCGTTGATGTTATCAGGTTGCTTTCTGATCTTCTCCTTGAAAGAAGTGGTTCTTTCAAGCTCTCCCACATAGGCGTTCATGTTGAGGAGCAGATAAAGCTCCGTCACCTCAGGAACATCACTCTGGATAAAAACAGTAGCTGTTTCCGGGTCAATTCCGCATGCAAGATATTCAGCAAGTACCTGTTTAATGTTGGCATGAAGGTCGTCGGGCTTTGGGTGTGTTGTAAGAGAATGATAATCAGCAATAAAGAAAAAACAGTTATTCTCATTCTGCATCTTAAGAAAATTTGTAACTGCACCGAAATAATTACCAAGATGCAGGTTCCCGGTCGATCTAATACCGCTAACAACAGTGTCCATAACTCAATTTTAAAAAGTAATGCAAAGCTAATATTTTTTTGTCAGGTGGCTCTCCTGTCGTCTTCTGACGACCTTAAAAATATTCGTATCTTTGTGCGATTAAACCATGAAGTTGTGGAATCGACAGAATCGACAAGACAGAAAAAAGTTGCAAAACTCATACAGAAGGAAGTTGCTGACATTTTTCTTCATAAAGGCAGGGAATATTCACACGGCAAAATGATCTCCATCACAAAGGTCAGGGTCAGTCCCGATCTGTCTCTGGCAAAGATCTACATCAGTATCTTCCCTTCAACCGGTAATGATGAACTTCTTAACTCAATCCATGATCATACTCCAAGGATAAGGTTTGAACTCGGAAATAAGGTACGATCACAGCTCCGTATTGTTCCGGAGATTTCATTCTTTATCGACGACAGTCTCGACTATATAGACAAGATCGACAAGCTGCTGAAAAGCTGAATCTCATGCAGTACGAACCGATTAAAAGAGCTGTTGGCCTTTTCTTCTCGGGCTCCCTCCTGGCAAGAAAATTTTTGTATTTCCTAACCGACATTCTGCTTCTGCGTACCTGGCATATTAAAAAAGCCTTACGGAATATCCGCAATATGATTCCGGCCAATGCCAGTATTCTCGATGCCGGATCAGGAATGGGGCAGTATTCCTGGAGGCTTTCAAAAATGAAAAAAACCTGGAGTATTAAAGGTATCGATATCAATTGCAGCGAAATTGACGACTGTACCCGTTTCTTCTCAGGTGCAGGACTTTCCGGAAGAGTCCGTTTTTCATGTGAAGATCTGACCCTTTTCCGGGAACCAGACACCTTCAGCCTTGTCCTTTCTGTGGACGTGATGGAACATATTGCTGACGATGAAAAGGTCTTCAGCAACTTTCATGCGTCAATGAGGGATGGCGGAATACTGATAATTTCAACACCTTCCGATCAGGGAGGTTCCGACGTGCATGACGATGATGATGAATCATTTATTGGAGAACATGTACGTAACGGCTATGGGATAGACGAAATAACGAAAAAGCTTAAAAGAGCAGGTTTTACCAGGGTAGAAGTTATATATACTTATGGAAAACCAGGCGCCCTGTCATGGCGTCTGTCAATGAAATATCCGGTAAAGTTACTGAATATTTCAAAAGTTTTTTTCCTGTTATTGCCCTTATATTATATTCCAGTCCTGCCGGTTGCAATGATACTTAATTATCTCGATGTACGTTTAACTCACAAAACGGGAACAGGATTGCTGGTATTCGCCTATAAGGAGAAAAGATGAAACTGTCGCTCTATATAGCAAAAAGATATCTTTTCGCGAAAAAATCCCGAAATGCAATAAATGTTATTTCGGCGGTTTCAGTAGCCGGAGTGACAGTCGGAACCATGGCGCTAATCATAATCCTGTCGGTTTTCAACGGCCTGGAAACACTGGTAACATCGATCTTCAACACCTTCGATCCCGACCTCAGGATAACAGCATCAGAAGGAAAGACATTCATCCCCGACACATCTAAGCTGAGGCTCCTTTCAGATGTTAACGGAGTTTCATGCTATTCGCTGACGATTGAAGAGAATGCACTGCTTAAATATGACGACAGGCAATATATTGCCACCCTCAAGGGTGTCGACGCAAACTATACGGAGGTTACCGGGATCGACAGTTCAATGTGGGAAGGAGATTTCGTTCTGATGACGGAAACAGGAAGGCCTTATGCCGTTATTGGGGTCGGCATCGCTCAATACCTGGGTTTACGTGTTAACTTTGTAGAACCCCTCTGGGTATATGTTCCTTCAAAGAAAGGGGGAAGTACCATAAACCCCGAAGAGGCATTTAACAGGGAATATATCTTCCCTTCAGGTGTTTTCCAGATAGAACAGGAGTACGATTCAAAGTATCTTTACCTGCCCCTTGAGTTTACCCGGAATCTTATTGATAACCTTTCGGGCGTCAGTACGGTGGAGATAAAATTCTCTGGCACCGCTGATGAAAGAACTGTTCAGAAAGACGTGCAGGAGATCTTTGGCGAAGGATTTGTCGTTCAGAACAAATATGAACAGCAGGAGTTATTTTATAAGGTAATGCGTTCCGAGAGACTGGCTATTTTTTTCATCCTTACACTTATTCTTATCATCGCTTCTTTCAATATAATCGGATCACTTACCATGCTGATAATTGAAAAGGAAAGGGACATAGAGATCCTCAAAAGCCTTGGTGCCGATAATAACCTTATAAGAAAGATCTTCATCTTTGAAGGATGGCTCATTTCCATTATTGGGGCTTTTCTGGGACTCCTGCTGGGATTTATAATCTGCTGGCTTCAGCAGACTTTCGGCTTTGTCAAACTCCAGGGTGAAACACTTATTATGGACTCTTACCCGGTGGTTATGAATCTTTTTGATTTTCTGATCGTAACAGCAACAGTACTCATGATAGGATTCTGGGCTGCATGGTACCCGGTGAGATATCTTACCAAAAAATATCTCAGGCAATGATGAACAGGAAAAAGAAAATATTTTCTGCTGATATGTATCTCCGAATTATAGCTTCACTGCTTATTCTCATCATATTTACGTCGTGCGTAAACCAGAGAGACAAAGTTGAAAAAAAAGATCTGATACCTGAAGATATTTTCATTTCCATGATCACCGACATCTATCTGGCAACCGGGCTTCTTTCCGTTTCTGAAATAAGATATGAATTCGGAGGCAGGGATTCGGTAATGAACTACATCGATATAATTGAAAGCTACGGTTATTCATATGAGAAAATGAATAACACCATGAATTATTATTTTGTCAGCAATCCTAAAAAACTGATAAGGATCTACGACAACATCATAAAAGAGATGAGTGAGATGGAATCATTCTTCCAGAATGAAATTATGAAAGAAAGCGAGGCCAGGTCAAGGGCCAGAATGAATTATGCGGAATTTCTTCTTCCTTCGTCCTCCGATACTGCCCTGCCTGTGCTGACGCGGAAAGTTTACCCGCCGGGAAAATATACTGTCATTTTTACAGCAACTGTATACCCCGATGATTTTTCTTTTGATCCTCATTTTGAAAGCCGCCTGGTAGATGCAGACAGTATCGGTACAGGCAGATGGAAGTACACTGATAAGATAAAATACGTTAAGGATGGTCATCCTCACAGAATTACGGTCACAGGAAGGATCGAAGGATCACGTCCTGTAAGTCTGGAATTAAATTTCTACAGTCAGTCAGGAGATATCGGAGAAGGAGACAAACATGCCACTATCGTGGTTAACTCTTTCAGTTACATCGCAGATCCCATATGAGAAGGCTCTCAGCACAATACATTATAACCAATTCGGGGAAACCTCTCAGAAGGGCTGTAATAACAACCGGAGACGACGGAACAGTAACAGGGATATCAGAAGAGAACGGACTTGAACGTGAGATCCATTCGCTTGAATTTTATAACGGTATAATAGTCCCGGGCTTCATAAACTGCCATTGTCACCTCGAGCTTTCACATCTTAAAGGTTTGATCCCCGAAGGAACAGGACTCCCTGAATTCATAATGAAGATACGCTCAGAAAGGACCGTGAATGAATCCGGCATCATTACTGCAATGGAAGGATCAGATGCAGAAATGTACAACGAAGGAGTGGTAATGTGTGCCGATATCTGCAACTCTTCGGTCTCTTTCGGTTTAAAGAAGAAAAGCAGGATACGTTACCTGAACCTGCTGGAGGTCTTTGGAATTGACCCTGAGAAAGCCCGGAAAAGGATAGATGAGATCTCTGAATTAGCTTCAGAATCCCGGAGACAGGGATTACAATACTCCGTTGTTCCTCACTCTCCCTATTCCTTATCTGTTCCTCTTTTCAAAATGTTGCGCCAGATTAGCTCTGACAACAGGGTTACGAGCATCCATTTTATGGAATCGGATTATGAAACAAGATTCCTAAACAGCCACGACGGACCTCTGAGAGATTCATATGAACAATCGGGAATCCTTCCGGGATTCCTTGATACGCCACTTTCCCATGAAGAAACCATTATGAATCTTTTAAACCCATCGGGTAACCTGATACTTGTTCATAATACCTTTGCTGATGCTACGGTTGTAAGGAATATCATGCAAAGAGGCAGCACTTTCTGGTGCCTTTGTCCTGGCTCAAATAAGTATATTACCGGACT
Organism: Bacteroidales bacterium; assembly: GCA_016936435.1. Taxonomy (GTDB): domain Bacteria; phylum Bacteroidota; class Bacteroidia; order Bacteroidales; family VadinHA17; genus LD21. The sequence continues at coordinate 1,676 of JAFGXX010000099.1, read as the reverse complement.
TATGCCTCCGGTAAAGATGCTGAGAGATGAGGGATGCGAAATAGTTATCGGGACCGATTCTCCTGCTTCAAACAGGATGCTGAGTTTGCTGTACGAGATGAAACTTATACAGGATAATTTTCGCGATATAGGCCTTGAAGAGCTTATCAGATGGGCCACTTTGAACGGAGCAAGGGCTCTTTGCGCCGATGATGAACTGGGGACCATCGAACCCGGCAAAAAACCCGGATTGCTTCTCCTGGAAGGTGCAGACCTTGAAGGTTTTAAACTTTTGCCCGGAACCACTGTTAAAAGATTAGTGTAATTTGAATTATGTCAACATTTTTGTTCGATAAGATCGTCTTCGGTCCGGTAAGCAGCCGGAGGCTGGGGGTTTCCCTGGGCATCAATCTGTTACCTGTAAACCGTAAGGTATGTAATTTCAACTGTATCTATTGCGAATGCGGACTTACACAGGGAAAGGACATAAAAGGAGAAAAACTGCCTTCAAGGCAACAGGTGTATGAGGCTCTTGAGTCAAGTCTGGTCGAAATGAAGAAAAACGGACGGGCTCCTGATGTAATAACCTATGCCGGAAACGGAGAACCTACAATGCACCCTGAGTTTCCCGGAATTATAGATGACAGCATCCTCCTCAGGGACAAATATTTTCCTGGAGCAAAGATCGCCGTTCTGTCAAATTCAACTTTAATTACCAGACCGGCGGTGAGGGAAGCTCTTCTTAAAGTCGACTCCAACATCCTGAAACTCGATTCGGCATTCGACAATACTATCTTAAGCCATAACCAGCCAAATGTAAAAATTGATACTGAAAAACTTATAAATGATCTTGCATCTTTTAAGGGCAGACTGATTATTCAGACTCTTTTCGTAAAAGGCGTTTTTCAGGGCAGGACCATCGATAACACCACTCCTGCAGAACTGGAAGCCTGGCTGTCAGCACTCACTAAGATCAGGCCATCAGAGGTGATGATATATACCATTTCGAGGGATACTCCTGAAGGGGGAAAGCTTAAAAAAGTCGCGCTGGAGGAACTGAAGCGCATTGCTGCAATGGTAAATGAACTGGGCATAAAAACACAGGTCTCGGGCTGAAATTGAGAACCAACCTTAACATACTTATCTGTCCTCTCGAATGGGGCCGCGGACATTCGGCAAGAATGATCCCCCTGGCACTGAGTCTCACTGATATGGGGCATACAGTTATAATAGGTACCGGGAAAGAAAACCGGGTCTTCTTTCAAACAGAAACGCCCGACATCCGATGTATTGATTTTCCCGGGTTCAAACCCCGTTATTCGGCAATTCTGCCACAATACCTTATGATACTTGCAGGCATCCCGCGCCTGTTGTATAACATGTTCGCTGAACATTACCGTCTCAAAAAGATCATCGGCGATAATAATATCGATATGGTTATAAGTGATAACCGGTTCGGACTATGGAACAGGAAGGTAAAGACCGTTTACGTGACTCATCAGATCAGGATCCCTTTTCCAAAAGCCTTCCGCTTCCTGGAATTCACGGGCATATTTCTTCACAGTCTGGTGATAAGGAGATATGACTATTGTCTTATCCCCGATCTTCCCGGTGAATTAAATCTGACCGGACGGCTTACACACGGGATGAAGTTGCCGGCAAATGCGATCTTCGCAGGTATCCTTTCAAGATTCCCT
>JAFGXX010000098.1 GCA_016936435.1 Bacteroidales bacterium | reverse complement strand
GTGTCGGCGTGCCGGCGTGTCAGGGAATATTGAAAATGCTTTCAAATCTGAACTTAATTCATTATTTTAATGCCGTGCTATTATGTAGAATTAAAAATCGCTGCATCATGGGAAATTTTCAAAATCTTCGTGTTTGGCGGACTGCCAAAGATCTTACAGTAGAAGTCTATCGGCTTGTAAGGAATACTGATATTAAAAGGGATTTTGGTTTTAAAGACCAAATCCAACGCTCTGCATTAAGTATACCCAGCAATATTGCTGAAGGAGATGAATCTGGTTCAGACAAAATGTCCGTAAGACATTTTTATATTGCAAAAGGATCTACAGCTGAATTAATGACGCAATTAATTATCGCTTTTGAAATTGGTTATATCAATTCTGATTTCTTGACTAAATACATAGATGAATGTGATAAAATTTCATCAATGCTCAACAGATTAATCAAAGCACGATCCGTTAATTCCTGATTTTCCATTTATCACTATTCGCATTCTTCCTGCGGCACGCCGCAAGCCGCACGCCACACGCCGCATACCACATACCGCTATTCCTGCAACTTTCCTCCCATATATAAAGTCTATTTAAAAATATAGAAGAATTATTTACTATTTTTCAGGTTCAAAGTTTACAGGAACTGCATGATTAAAAACCGCCGCTTCCGGATAATAACCCTCGTCGCAGATGTACTGATTCTGGGAATATCCTTCCTGCTGATGGCGTGGACGAAGCCGGCGAGCCTGAAAGCATATGTCCCCTCCCACAGCCTGTTCTTCGCTGCCCTTGCCATTATATGGATAATGGTTTCCCTCATCAACGGCAAAATGCACAGGGGAAAGATCATCAACTATTCAACACTGTTCAACAGGGTGATAAGCAGTAACTTCATTTCTCTCTCCATCACTGCCCTGCTGATGTATATCCTCCGCGACTATGCCTATTCTCGTACTGTTGTGCTCGGAACTGCCCTTGTTGCAACTGTCCTGGAGCTTATCTTCGGAGCAGTCTATATCGCCTACAAAAAAGCCTCCCTCCAGGATTACGAAGAATACGAAAGATATAAAACCTACAGGAAGCCAAGCGAATATGAACTTGTAGGCGAATTGAACGGTAATGGTACAAAGACAGATTCCCTGCCGGAAATCAACCCGGCAATCTCAAAAGCAATTGAGAAAGAATCCGGTACCGAAATGGCCCAGGCAATAATTAACATGACCGGTCCGAAACTTAAGGGTGATATTGCCGTTCTCTCAACCACAACTATCTTCAACATTACAAGTCTGCCTGAAGAAAGCTATTCATATATAATAAATCTTCACCGACTTAACGATATAAAGAAACTGGATGATTTCATCGATGCCGTCAATGAAAAGCTGGGACCTGAAGGTTATTTTTTCTGCTGCGTCGAGACAAAAGACCAGAGGAAGAAGAGGATCCTGAAAAAATTCCCGCCCGTTCTCAATTATTTATATTATTCCCTGGACTTCATAGTTAAAAGGATGCTTCCGAAACTCAAATTCACACGCCCTCTCTATCTCTTCCTGACACGGGGGAACAATACTGTGATAACCAGGGCAGAAGCTCTTGGAAGGCTGTGCCGTGGAGGTTTCAGGATAAGACAGGAGTCATTCATCGGCAACTACCTGTGCATAGAAGCAAAAAAACACGGCGAGCCAATCCCCAAAAACGAAAATATCTACGGGCCTCTGATAGCTTTGCCACGTGTCGGCCTCAACGGTAATACAATAAAGGTATTCAAGCTGCGGACCATGCACCCCTATTCCGAATATATCCAGGATTATGTTTACAGGCTCCATGATCTCCAAAACGGAGGGAAATTTAAGAACGATTTCCGGATAACATCATGGGGTGCAGTATGCAGGAAAATATGGCTCGACGAACTGCCCACTCTGATTAACTGGTTCAACGGCGACATGAAACTGGTGGGCGTCCGGCCTCTTAGTCATCAGTATTTTGAACTGTATGACAATGATCTGAAAGAAAAGAGGATAAAATACAAACCAGGGCTGATACCACCATTCTATGCCGATCTGCCAGAAGATCTTAAAAGTATTCAGGACTCTGAAAGAAAATATCTCGAATCTTACGACAGAAATCCCTTCCCTACCGACTTCAGGTATTTCTGGAAATCGGTGGGAAATATCCTTTTTGGTCATGCCAGAAGCCGGTAAACGGAAATGATGATCTGATTCCGGTTCCGGCATATTGAGATATCTCTTTTTTTTTGTATCTTTATTTTTTAGGCCATTTTTTTTTAGAATTTCGCACTTTCATTCAACCTTTTACCCCAAAAAAGAGTCTTATATTCAAACATACAATCCTCTTTTTTCGTAAAAGGGATAAATAAAACATCAGTATTATGAAAATCAGGTCCGTCCTCTTAGCGGTTTTGTTTAACCTGGCCTTTTTTGCCGGAGCACAACCTTCTGAAATAACCTACCTCGGTACTGTAGTAAAATCAGGTTATGAAAACAATGCTTCCTATGGTCCCTACGACATAGGATTCAATTTCACCTATTTCGGGAACAGCTATTCACAGTTCTATGTCTCCACTAACGGTCTTGTATCTTTCGGATCGGGGACTACCGATCCATCCGAAGATCCAATACCCACGGCCGGCGATCCCAATAATTTCATCGCTCCTTTCTGGGATGACCTTGTGATAGACCCATCGGGGAATATCCTTTACACAACTGTGGGAGCTTCGCCCAACAGGAAGCTGATCGTTCAGTTCAGGAATATGGGATTTTACTACGGTCCCATCTATGTCGGGACCTTCTCAGTCATCCTATATGAAACCAGTAACAAAATACAGGTCCAGTACAGGGTTCTCATACTGCCTTCATCACCCCTTGTACATGGTGAAAACGCAACAATAGGTATTGAAAATCCCGACGGCACGGCAGGTGTCCAGTATGCTTACCATAACCCGACAGCAATAAACACAGCCCAGGCCATTTCATTCACTCCATCAGGCTCGACATATACCATGGACTCAAATGCCATGTACGACGGTGTTTATCTGACCACAAACCTGACGCTACCCGAGCCAGG
>JAFGXX010000097.1 GCA_016936435.1 Bacteroidales bacterium | reverse complement strand
CTGAGGTGAAAAGCATCCCGTTCCGGCCGTTCCTGGTAGGCATCACGCAATCGAACATATCGATGCCCCTCTCTATGGCTTCCAGAAGATTGGCCGGAGTCCCCACCCCCATAAGGTATCTCGGCTTATCCTCAGGAAGGATGGCGTTTACCGTTTCAATAACACGGTACATCTCTTCTGCAGGCTCTCCCACCGACAGACCGCCAATGGCATTCCCGGCCATTCCTGCCGAAGCAATCTTTTCAGCTGAAATTCTGCGAAGGTCGTCGAAGACTCCTCCCTGGACAATCGGGAACAGCATCTGGGGCTTACCCCACAAGGGCTCCGTGTTCCTGAATCTCTCAACAGCCCTGTCGAGCCACCGGTGTGTTAGTGCAATTGATTTTTCAGCATAGGAATGATCACAGGGGAAAGGGGCACATTCATCAAGCACCATCATGATGTCAGAACCCAGAATACGCTGGATATCAACAGTATTCTCAGGTGTAAAAACATGTTTCGATCCGTCTATATGCGATTTAAAGACAGCCCCTTCATCGTTAAGTTTCCTGTTCCCTGCCAGTGAGAAGACCTGATACCCGCCGCTGTCGGTAAGTATGGGAAGGTCCCACGAAATAAACCTGTGAAGTCCGCCGGCCTCGCTTATGATCTGGGTTCCCGGACGCAGATACAGGTGATAAGTGTTACCCAGGATAATTTTTGCGTCTATTTCTTCTTTCAGATCGCGCTGAAGGATACCTTTCACCGTGCCGGCGGTGCCCACAGGCATGAAAACCGGAGTGGGAATGTCACCGTGGGCTGTTGAAAGAACACCCGTCCTGGCTTTGGAATCCTTATCTCTTGTAATTATCCTGAACACCTTATAAATATCTTTATGGGCTGTGCAAATGTAGTTTATCTGCAACTGTTGAGAAAATTATCAGTATTTTTTTTCAGTTCCGAATATCTTGTATAATATTGCTTCGGCATTTCGAAGTGAAAGTATGTTCCGGGAAGACCTCATTTTCTTGATACTTTTTGTATCATTTGTCCTTGCTGCAGCAATTCAGCTATATTATTACCTCTGGTTCTACCTGCCCGTATGGTGGTATAAACACCCGGAATCTAAGGAGTCGGCAAAAGGAGTCTCGGTGATAATCTGTGCCAGGAATGAGTCAGGGAACCTCCGGGAATTTCTTCCCTCCATACTTGAGCAGGATTATCCCGATTTTGAGGTCATAGTCGTGAACGACTGTTCCGAAGATGATTCTTACAATGTACTAGGTGAATACCTGAAGAAATATCCTAACCTGAAAGTTTCAAATGTCAACAAGGATCCCAAATTTGCCCATAACAAAAAATTCGCTCAGTTTATCGGCATTAAGGCTGCTGTAAATGAGATACTTCTCTTTACCGATGCCGACTGCAAACCTGAATCCGACAAGTGGATAGCTTTAATGGCTTCACGGTTCGGTGAGGGCACAGGTTTTGTGCTTGGTTATGGCGGATATGTTAAAGGCAGAGGAATCCTCAATAAGTGGATCAGGTACGACAGCATGACAATAGCAATGCAGTACCTGGGTATGGCAATAAGGGGAAGGCCTTATATGGGGGTGGGAAGGAATCTGGCTTACCTCAGGAGGATATTTTTCGAGAACAGGGGATACGGGTCTCACAACCACGTAATTTCGGGCGACGACGACCTGTTTATAAATTCTCACGCCAGGGGCGATAATACATGTCCTGAATTCAGACCCGCTTCCCATACCCGGTCTGTCCCCTCATCTGCTTTCAGGGATTGGATAAAACAGAAAAAAAGGCATCTTACCACTGCCCCCTATTACAGGAAAAACGCTAAATTTCTTATCCTTGCCGAACCTGTCACCAGAGTGATCTTTTATGCAACTTTCGCAATACTAATGTCGTATATATATCTGTGGCCCTGGCTTTTAGCTATTTTTATAATAAGACTGACCTGTCTGATTACAGTAAGCGCCCTGGTGCAAAAGAGATTAAATGAACCCGGACTTGCAGGTTTTATCCCGATTTTTGATATCTTTTCACCCTTTGTAATCGGCTCTCTTATAATAGGCAACATGGTTAAGAAGCCCGGAAGGAACCAATGGAAGTAAACCGGCAACTTTCAGAAAATGCCAGGAACGATCTGATCCTGGTTGAGGAAGCTAAAAAAGGTAACGAAAAAGCTTTTGCGGCTCTCATGAACCGTTACCGTGATTCAATTTACTATATGCTTCTGAAAATGGTCAACAATCCTTCCGACGCTGAAGACCTTACCATTGAAGCCTTCGGCAAAGCTTTCAGGAGCATAGATACTTACGTGCCACGTTTTGCATTCAGCACATGGCTCTTCATGATAGCGTCGAACAACTGTATTGATTTTATCAGGAAAAAACAATCATCGCCGGTTCCTCTCGACCAGTGGCAGGAGGGCTCCGAAAATCCGGCCGTCAACCTGCAGTCTGACATGCCCGATCCCGAGGAAGCACTTATTACAGACCAGAAGATAGCCACTCTCAGGAAAGTTGTCAACCAGCTGAAGTCGCCTTACAGGGAAATAATAGAGCTCAGATTCTACAAGGAATATTCATACGAGGAAATATCCGCAGAGCTGAAAATCCCTCTGGGGACTGTTAAGGCACAACTATTTCGTGCCAAGTCACTCCTGTACAACATTTTCAAAAAAACAGACAACAGGTGAATCCTGAAGTTGTATTCAGATATTTTCCATCCCTTGATCCTTCACAAAAAGAAATGATAATGAGGATGAAACCTCTCTATACAATGTGGAACAGCAGGATAAACGTGATCTCCAGGAAAGACATGGATAACTTTTATCTCCACCATGTACTTCATTCCCTGTCTCTTGCAAAAATCATCTCCTTCATACCCGGTACCCGTATCCTCGATGTGGGAACAGGCGGAGGCTTTCCGGGAATTCCCCTGGCAATTCTTTTTCCTGAAACACAATTCACCCTGCTTGATTCTATCGGCAAGAAGATCAGAGTGATAGAAGAAGTTGTTTCCGAACTGGGGCTCAACAATGTTTTTCCGCTTAAAAAAAGAATTGAAGAGGAAAATGACAGGTATGATTTTATCGTTGCCAGAGCCGTTACTGATTTCAGAAGATTTGCCGGTCTGACCACCCGGAATGTAGCCGCAGGTGGCAAAAACACCCTCAGTAACGGTATATTATACCTTAAGGGTGGTGACCTCACTGAAGAGCTCGGTGCCCTGGTAAGTAAAACAAGAATCTGGAATATATCAGATCTCTTTCCCGACCCTTTTTTTGAAACAAAAAAGATACTGTATCTGCCTTCATAAATTAAAAAACATCTTCGGGGCTTTCATATTCCAAAAAAATACTATCTTTGCGATCTCAATTTTAAACGAAAACATTAAAATACACCAGAGATGAAAAGGACATTTCAGCCTTCAAGAAGGAAAAGGGCAAACAAGCATGGATTCAGGGAAAGAATGTCCACACCCAATGGAAGAAGGGTGCTTGCATCACGCAGAGCAAAGGGAAGAAGAAAACTTACTGCTTCAAGCGAGCTTAAGCTTAAATAGGTAAAAGCCTTATATGTTTACGAAGGTGTCCGGAAAGGGCACCTTTTTTTATTAATTTTGCATCCGCACACAGGTTTTAAAATTGAAACAATTACCGGAATATATAAGAGACAATGATCTGAAGCTGATCGCAGAGAAAGTATCAGCGGGTGAGCGAATTTCTGCAGAGGAAGCGATAACGTTGTATAAAAAAGCCGATCTTCCCCTTCTGGGTGTTATGGCAGGCTATAACCGGAGAAAATTCAACGGCAACTATGCCTATTACAATAAAAACTTTCATATCGAGCCAACCAACAAATGTGTTTTTAACTGTCTTTTCTGCTCCTATCACAAACCTGATAACGACCCGGAAAGCTGGGAATATACTCCGGAACAAATGCTCGAAATTGTTAAAAGCTTTGACAACAAGGATGTTACGGAAGTACATATCACCGGTGGTGTTCACCCTTCACACGACATAAATTACTACGCCGGAGTTCTCAAAATGATAAAGAAGCACCGACCTTCCCTTCATGTCAAGGCCTACTCGGCAGTTGAACTTGATTTTATGATAACAAGGGCGGGGATGACTATCGAAAAAGGCCTGTCATACCTTAAAGAGTGCGGACTTGATTCCATACCCGGGGGAGGAGCTGAGATCTTCGACGACGAGGTCAGAAAATATATCTGCGGCGAAAAGGCAACAGCCGAAAGATACCTGGAAATACATGAAAAAGCACATAATCTTGGAATACCATCCAATGCCACGATGCTCTACGGACATATTGAGACTTTTTCACACCGGGCAGGTCACATGCAACAACTGAGAGATCTGCAGGACAGGACGGGAGGATTCAATGCATTCATACCCCTTAAATACAAAAAAGCCAATAACAGCATGAGCTTCCTTGGTGAAATAAGCCTTACCGGGGACCTTCGCAACTATGCCGTGGCAAGAATATTTCTCGATAACATAGCCCATATCAAGGCATACTGGCCAATGACTGGCAGAGACGCTGCAACTATCAGTCTTTCTTTCGGCACCGACGACCTGGACGGCACAATAGAAGACACAACGAGGATATATTCGATGGCCGGAGCTCCGGATCAGAATCCTTCCATGACCACAGAAGAGATATGTAAACTCATCCGGGATGCAGGGTATGTAGCTGTGGAAAGGGATTCAACCTACAACCCGGTTGGAAGGCCCGGCGATGCCTGCCATTAATAATATTATCAATACATTTGCGTTAACATTAATGAACATCCGGCCTGTATGAGTTTAAAAGATTTCATCTTAAGCAGACTGTTTCTCAAACACCTTGGTCTGGCAATGCTTATAACTGTAGGCATAACTCTTATAACACTTTTATTCCTTAATATATATACCCGGCACGGACAGGCACGCGCCGTACCCGATTTCTTCGGACTTACCATTGAGGAAACAGAAGCGCTGGCAAAGAAGAGCAAAATGAAATATGTCTTTGCCGACTCAGTCTATACTTCTGTTGTACCAAGGGGTTGCATAGCCGAACAGAATCCCAAACCGGGCTTCAAAGTAAAAAAATGGAGAAAAATATCCCTTACCATAAATGCCTTCAGACCTGAAATGGTAGCTATGCCGGATCTGATCAACCTTCCACTGCGTCAGGCTAATGCACTTATAGAAAGTTCGGGGCTGGTTGTGGGAAAGAAAACATATAAACCCGACCTTTCGATAGATGTTGTACTGAATCAGCTTCACGACGGCAAGGAGATACCTGCGAACGATTCACTTCAGAAGGGATCGGTTATAGACCTCGTCCTCGGAAAAGGATTCAGCAGCCAGCTAACCTTTATCCCCGACCTCACCGGAATGAGCTTTGAGGAAGCGAAAGACAGGATTAACGGCACCTCGCTAAACCTGGGAGCCTACAACTTTGACAACACGATAACGACAGAACAGGATTCCCTCAACGCATTTGTATTTAAACAAAGTCCCGAATACAGGGAAAATGCAACGATGCATTACGGCGCATCAATGTACCTCTGGTTCACTATCGACTCACTAAAGCTTCCTTCCGATTCAACACTTGTTGTCCCCGGCGACAGCCTTCTTCCGGGTGATGTGCTCATCTGAACCATTTTAATACTGAATGATAAAAAAGACCCTGCTAAATATTATCCTCTTTGTACTGGCAATAAATCTTAGCCGGGGTCAGGAGATCGTAAGCGGTCTGCAAACAAACAGACTGATCATCGATAAGCATGAAAAAAGGATATCCGTAAAGGGTATCTCTTCGGAAAACCTGGTACTTCCCTTCTTCGATGATTTTTCCGCGCAGGGGATCTTCCCCGACTCGTCAAAATGGACCGACGACTTCGTTTTCATAAACAATACATACACCAGCGACCAGATAACAACAGGTGTGGCAACATTTGATGCAATCGACGATAAGGGAAGGCTGTACGAAACAGCATCAGACTTCATTTTCAAAGCCGATCACCTCAGCTCCCAACCCATTGATCTTGAATACGATCCGTCTGACAGTATCCGGCTGAGTTTTCTCTGTCAGAGCGGGGGACTGGCCGATGTGCCTGAAGAAAACGATACCCTGGTACTTCAGTTTTATGCACCTGCAAGCGACACATGGTTCACGGCATGGAAGGGCTCAGGAGGGAATAAATCCGGATTCAGACCGGTGATATTAAGAGTTGACGATTCGAAATTCCTTCAGAAAGGATTCAGATTCCGCTTCATCAACCATGCAAGTCTGAGCTCAAACCTGTCGGAACCATCCATGGCAGGAAACTGCGACCACTGGAATATCGACTATGTTTTCCTCGACAGGTTCAGAAACGACGGTGACACTCTTTTCCGCGATGTCGCCTTCAGGTTTCCCAACCGTTCACTTCTTACATCACACGAAGCAATGCCCTGGCAGCAATTCCTGAAAGTGGCTCTGAACGAAATGGCACAGTCTGTTCCAATGCATTACCGTAATAATGACGGCATCGTCAGAAATGTCACAAGGAATTTTGAGATCATGGATATGTACACCGGCTCCATTGTATACAGCTTCCTTCCGACAGCTGCCAACGCCGATCCCTATACTGATGTAGATTACAATGCAACACTGATCTATACTTTTGCGGGGAGCAACAATGACTCAGCCCTTTTCAGAATAAAAAGCTGGCTTATTACAGATAATTTTGATCCAAAATCAAACGACACGGTTGTCTATTTCCAGCATTTCGGCAACTATTTTGCATTCGACGACGGTTCTGCAGAGGGAGGATACGGCATAAACGGACTTGGATCAAGGAATGCGATGGTGGCATATCGTTATAAGTCATTCGTTCAGGATACTCTGCGGGCAGTCTCGATCTGTTTTAACGACAGCTACCTCAATGCCAGTCAAAGGACTTTCGACCTTATGGTCTGGGACGATAATGCAGGAATGCCCGGGAATATAATATACTCGCAGGAAGAGGAAATGGTTGAACAGGGTGAAAATATTAACGGCTTTTTCACCTACCGTCTCAGGGAAAGCATCATGGTCGACGATGTATTCTATGTGGGATGGAAACAACGTTCGGAGACTTTTCTGAATGCCGGTCTCGACATTAACACAGCTCATAACGGAAGACAGCTCTACTGGATCAACGGGAACTGGATCGAATCGGGTGTCCAGGGCAGCCTTATGATAAGGCCGGTAATGGGCCCTCCCATCCCGACATCGGTAAATGACATACCCTACCCCGGAAGACAAAGCCTCAGATTCCGGCCTAATCCTGCACGCGATTATATAATGATCGATATCAGAGAAATACCCGATCCGAAAAGGGTAAACATATCGATAATTGATCTGAACGGCCGGGTTGTGCTGAAGGTCCCTTTTTCTGAAAGAACCGACATCTCATCGCTGAAGGCAGGAATGTATTTCATTGTTGCAGACCGGAACGGAACTTCACTGGGCATCAACCGCCTCATTAAAACAAGATGACCGACTGCAATGGCCGAAGAAGAACTTAGTGAACAACAGGATCTTTACGAGCATCATCGTTTTACAGTCGATCCGGGACAGGGCCTGCTCAGGATTGACAGGTATCTTTCAGCACGAATGGACAAGGTGTCGCGGACAAGGATACAAAGTGCTGCAGGTGCAGGAAATATAATTGTAAACAATAAACCCGTAAAACCAAATTACAGGGTTAAACCAAACGATATAGTTCAAATATTACTTCCCGATCCGCCACGGGATATTGAGCTTATACCCGAAGACATCCCTCTCGACATAGTATACGAAGACGACGATGTGATAGTCGTCAACAAGGAAGCCGGAATGGTTGTCCACCCTGCCTATGGGAACTATACAGGAACACTTGTGAATGCCCTTATGTGGCACTTCAGGGATCTTCCGCTTTTTCAGACCGGAGAATTACGGCCCGGGCTGGTTCACCGCATCGATAAGAACACTTCCGGCATACTGGTAGTGGCAAAAAATGAACTGGCTTTAAACAAACTGTCCCGGCAGTTCTATGAGCGCACCACCGACCGCAAATATATTGCCCTAGTGTGGGGCCGGCCAGATCCGGCTGAGGGGACGATAACAGGACACGTGGGGAGGAACATACGCGACAGGAAGATCATGCAGGTTTTTCCCGACGGCAGCCAGGGCAAGCCTGCAATAACACACTACAGGGTTATTGAGGACTTCAGCTATGTTTCATTGGTGGAATGCAAGCTCGAAACAGGAAGGACACATCAGATCAGGGTACATTTCAGCCATATCAGGCACCCTCTTTTCAACGACGGGGAATACGGTGGGGACAAGATCCTGAAAGGAACCACCTTTTCAAAATACCAGCAGTTTGTCAGAAACTGCTTCGGGATACTGCCCCGTCAGGCCCTGCATGCGAGATCACTTTCCTTTGATCACCCTGTAACACGCAAAAGACTTTTCTTCGATTCTGAACTGCCCGATGATATGAAGATGGCTATCGATAAGTGGAGATCATATATATCAGGCAGGGAAAATAACTGAACCATTGTTTTTAAGAACTTACACGGAGTAAATCCTGAGGACCACAGAGTTACACAGAGATTTTCCTCTGTGGTCCTCTGTGGTTCTCCTGAACTCCTCTGTGTAAGTTCTTCAAAATATTCTACCACGAGCCTGACGCTCCGCCGCCGCCGAAGCTGCCACCCCCGAAACCGCCAAAGCCTCTGCCTCTGCCTCCGCCTGAGAATCCGCCCCAGCTTCCCGAATGGGAATTGCGCCCGGAGTTCATCATCGACATAAGAAGCCATAAAGGCAATCCCTTGTCGCTGATGTGCCTCTGGTTCTTCCCTCCTCCGCTCCGCATCGACAGTATTATCACCAGGACTATAATGAATATGATAAGCGGTATAATAGCACCTGCGTCATTTTTGTTCTCATATTTGTCCGACGGAAAATCACCCCTTGCAAGTGCCATCAGTACATCAGCAGCCTTGTCGAGTCCTTCATAATAATTGCCGTTGCGGAATGCCGGCAATATTTCATAGTCTATGATCTGACCACACATTATGTCGGGGATAGCTCCTTCAAGGCCATAGCCGGGAAGAATGGCTACCTCTCCCCTCCCTGAACCGGTTTTGGCTTTTACCAGTACCAGCACGCCGTTATCTGAACCCTGCCGGCCTATACCCCACTTCTCTGCCAGACGCTGGCCGTAATCATCAATGTCATAGCCGTCGAGATCATTCAGCGTCACTATTGCGATCTGTGTCGATGTAGAGTCATCGAATGCCACGAGCTTTCTTTCAAGAGCGCTTATCTCATTTCTTCCGAGCATACCTGCAAAGTCGTTGACAAGCCTGGGTGGATAAGGTTTTTCAGGCAGGTTCTGAGAAATTGCCGTCGTACCGTAAAAGAGGAAGAGGAAAGATAATATATTTATAAAGGGTCGGACTTTCATCATAAAGCTTCTATTCCGGTATGTCATAAGAGATTTCATCGGGAAGTTCATTTACGTCGTCATTTTCGCGCGGGAAGTCACCCGACAGCTGCTCTCCCGCCATTAGTATGCCTTTGATCAGCCCTTCAGAAAATCTCTGTTCCCTGAACTCCGATTCGACGGCCGATTTTATGTCATCCCAGAAATTAACTGCCACTTTTGAGTTTATCCCAACGTCGCCAATAATGGCAAATTTTCTTTTTTCAATGGCCAGGTAGAAGAGGACTCCGTTCCTGGTTTCGGTAAGGTGCATGCCTGTCTTTCTGAATATCCACGCAGCCCTGTCGAGAACATCACCGTTAACGTTGGTTTCGATATGGACACGTATCTCTCCTGAGGTATTCTTTTCCGCTTCCCTGATGGCAGAACGTATCTTCTCCTGCTCTTCCCTGGTAAAAAATTCCGACGCCTTCATAACTCAGAACCGGACCTCCGGTGCTGTTTCTGCTCCTTCCATCGACTCAAAATAAGGCCTCTCCGTGAATCCGAACATCCCGGCCAGGAAATTCTGAGGGAAACTCTTTATATAGGTGTTGAAAGTCTGAGCCACCTCATTGAATTTCCTCCTTTCCACAGATATCCTGTTCTCCGTTCCTTCGAGTTCAACCTGCAGATCCCTGAAATTCTGTGTTGCCCTGAGCTCGGGATACTTCTCAACCACCACCATCAGACGGGAGAGGGCAGAACTCAGTTCACCCTGTGCTGCCTGAAACTGCTGCAGGTTTTCTGCGGTCATGTTTGCCGGATCGAGGGTTACCTGTGTGGCTTTGGCCCTGGCTTCAATAACCTGTGTGAGAGTCTCCTGCTCAAATTCTGCCGCACCCTTCACGGTGTTCACAAAATTAGGTATCAGGTCGGCTCTCCTCTGGTACTGGGTTTCAACATTTCCCCACTGGCTCGTTACTCCTTCGCGCATTGACACCATCTGGTTGTATACCTTTGTTCCCCATAGTACTATGGCAAGAATTGCGAGGCCGATAATGGCCACTATTATTGCACTTATAAGACATCCTTTTTTCATTGTTCCTGTATTAATTTTTTCAAAGTTAAAATATTTCTGTTTAAACATGAAGAAGGCCGGGGCCTCATATCTTTTTGTTCATTAAAAAGGTTACATTTGAGTATATAATAATGACGGATGAGAACTATAGCGATAGTGGCAGGAGGAGATTCTTCGGAATACGAGATATCGGTGAAAAGTGCCAATGGTGTGGCCAGGGCTCTGGCTTTCAGATATGAGGTCTATATAATCATTATCAGAGGAATAAACTGGTACTGGGAGGATCAGAAAGGTCGCTTTCACAATGTCGATAAAAATGATTTCACCCTTGTCGTCGACGATTTTCACGTCAGGTTTGATGCTGTCTTTATTGCCATTCACGGCAAACCGGGAGAAAACGGGTTGCTCCAGGGTTACTTCAGCATGCTCCGGATACCCTATACGGGATGTAATGCTTTTTGTTCGGCTCTTACCTTCAACAAACAGGCATGCAAGCTTTTCCTGAAGGAATATTCTATCCCTATGGCCGACAGCGTACTGCTAAGAAAGGGTGAAGATGTCGATCCGGAGATGATACTGAAACGTCTGGGACTGCCTTGTTTTGTCAAGCCCAACGACAGTGGTTCGAGCTTCGGAGTGTCAAAGGTAAATAAAGGCGGTGAACTTCTTCCTGCGGTCACAAAGGCATTCGAAGAGAGCGATGAAATCATTATTGAAGCTTTCATGAACGGGAGGGAAGTAGCCTGCGGTGTCGTCAAGGT
>JAFGXX010000096.1 GCA_016936435.1 Bacteroidales bacterium | reverse complement strand
CTTTGTTCTGATCGTTTTAAAACCGGCATAACAGGTTCATTTATAAAGAAGTACAATTGTCAGGTTCATAGAGTCCGTATCCAATATTGAAAAGCCTGCCCGGCCCTTTTCTCCTGAAAGCGGGGGAAGCATTATCACAGCCTGATCTTTTCCAAGGTAGAAGTTGTCATGATGGAGTGAGTGGAATGCTTTCAGGAAGGATCCGTTTTCCCTGTAAGCAAAACCCGCAAAATGATTATGAGAATGTCCGATAAAAGAAAAGGATGTTTTATGGTTTTCCATAAACTCCCAATGCCTCTTCATCTGGTTTCTTCTTTCGGCATATTGTGTTGTTGATCCCGACAGGTCGGGAAAGATATAATGTGAAAACATACAGGGTATTCCCGGTTCTTCAGTAGCAATGAATTCAGGAAGTCCTTTCAGGAATTCAATTTCTTTTTCACCAAGATCCGGAGGAGCGTCATTTTCATAGCACCATACTTTCCCCGACGAGGTTTTTTTTCTTTCCGTACCTTTTTTGTCAAACCAGTCTGCAGGGAATAAAAAACCCTCTGAAAATGAAGGGAATCTCTGTGCAGCATTAAGGTCATGATTACCGGCCACAATCCATTTACAACCTGACCGGATCATTTTTACACATGCTGAAGCGCTTTTGTTTTGAGAATATTTAAAGAACCTGGTATCGAAACCCACGATATCTCCAAGGCATGCAAGTTCATCGCACTTGCTGGCTTCAGCCATTTTAAGGGCTTCTGCCAGGGCAGCTTCATTTTCATGTATATCGGTTATTATTCCGACCCTCATACTTGACAATAGTGTGCTTAGAACTTTAACAGTAATGTGATTATTTAAAGGTAGATAATTTTCAGGAAAAGGTAAAATGAATAATTTAAGGGGCCCGGCTGTGAGCCCCTTACTGTTAACCTGGAATGGAGAACCCATTAATGATCGCAGAGCTGCGATCCGGCAATTTCAGTTTTATTTAGATGGTCCTGCTATTTTATTATCGACTCCAAGGTCAACAACAACATCATGGTGATTCATGGTTACCAGGCAATTAGTGGTAAATTCACCCAGGAACACATCAGTTTCTATATCTGACTTCATGAAGTTATTGCCGAGTACCTTATTTTTTGATGACATAAGACCGGCCGAACTGCCGTTGAGGGAAATACCTGTGCTGCCTTCGCCGGTGAACTTGTTGGCAATTATCATCGCATCCCTGTTATTTAATCCCACAATGCCGCTAGCATTATCATTAAGATTTATAAAATTGCTTTCGACAATGAATCTCATCGGCATATTTTCTTCCGGACGGGATGCTGTTCTCATGTCAAGCATATAAATTCCCACACCGCAGGGTTGTATATATGACCCTCCATAATTGTATGTATTGAAAATGTTACCCCAGATTTTAAACAGCGATCTTTTTACCGGGGCTTCATCAGTATAATAACCATATACTCCGAGGTTCGTATCATCTATATATACATCATACCAGCCGCTGTTAATAAATCTGTTCCGGCCTATAAAACCTGTAATATTTATATTGTCATAGTAAAAGAGAGGAGCATACAGATCCATGAATTTATTATTATTCACAATAATTTTTCCCTCCCCCATTCCTGCGAGATCCAATGCACACATTGCACCCGTAAAATTGCAGTTCTGAACATCAAGATCACCGACAGCTCTTTCTCCGCTACCTGTCCAGAGAAAATCATGGCCGAACCAGATAAATACACTGGTATTGTATTTAAGTCCTGCTCCGTCGGGTGAATTTGTTCCGCAACTGAAATTGCAATTCTTAACTGTGGCATTAACGGAATGTTCTTCTGGTATTCCGTCTTCATGCAGCATGTCGGTGAATTTGACAAGCACATAAAGGTCTTTGGCATAGGTAAGATAATCGGCTGCACAGGGATCACCATCGTCAACAGTAAATGAAATGTCAGAGATGGTTATATCTCCTCCGATGAAGCTTATCAGGGAAACACAACCTACAGTGCTTGTTTCTTCCAGACATAAAAGCCCGGGCACCGGTTTTAAGAAGGTTTTTTCTTTACCTGCACCTTTTAATGTGCCTATGAAATCATACACTTTGATAATATTTAACATGTATGAACCCTCCTGGAGTTTTACCACTGAACCCGGTCCCTGGGCTTTTGCCAGGCTCATGGCTTCAAGGATATTCTCAGTATCATCCGTTCCGTTTGGAGCGGGTACCATAATCGCAGGGCAGCTGATTGACGGTCCGTGCCCCATGTCCTGAGGATGGAAATTTTGCGGACCAAAACCTTCGTCTTTAGAGCATGATATAAAAATGAATAATGCTCCCAAAATTGAAATAATTCCGATTTTTTTCATAATAAAATTTTTAAATGAGGTTTATTTTTTGGTTTTCAATAACACTCTGCCTGAACTTATTGGGATAAGTCCTAAAAACTCCCAGATAATCAAAATTACGAGATGATGAAGGCGTTATTCCACCTCATTTGTTCCAATTTCTTTCCTTCCTGTTACATTTTATCAAAAACTACATTGAAATTGTCTGACAATTGATAAAAAAGTCTTAACTTTTCTCTGACTGTTAACGTGTTAATGTTCCGGCTCTCTGTTAAATATTCATTTTCGGGCAATGAAAAAGAGGGTACATATTTCGATCACTGTAGTACTGTTTCTTATTGCGGAATTCAATATATGTAGCCAGAAACTTCTGTATCCTGAAAAGCAGCCCCTTAATCAGTGGTTTCAGAGGTTTTCCGTTTTTGACGAAATGGGCAGCTCATGCGTAACTTCAGTTCTTGCCGACAGCAGGGGTTTTATTTGGTTCGGGAAGGAAAGCGGACTTTACAGGTTTGACGGATCCGGCTATCTCAGCTATGTGTCAGCCGCTAATGATTCATCTTTATACGGTACTGTTGTACTCAGCATATTTGAGGATACTGACGGGATCATCTGGGCAGGAACCTACTCAGCGCTGAACCGCATCGATGTCAGAACCGGTAAAGTAAGACACTATTTACCCGACACCACCGACCCTTCCGGCGATAATAACAGCATCACCGGGATCCATGCCGACAGAAACGGGAACCTGTGGCTCCTGACAAAAAAGGATGTTTTTGCCTTTAACCGGACTACGGAAAAGTTTACAGCTTACACTCTCGATTCCATTGCCTGGAACACCGCGCAGCAGAAAGTCTACCTTGAAAAAGACAGATTTTGTCATGACACCAGAGGAAGGATATGGGTTGCAACCAACAACGGGCTTTATAAGCTCGAAAACGGGTTGTGGGAGAAAGCCTGGCCCTCTGCCGGGAAGAAAACCGGGAAAGCAAATTATCATGTTTATTGCGTTGAAGAGGACAGGGCAGGAAATATATGGTTCGGGACACATGAAAACGGCTTGCTGAGAATAGACAGATCCGACAAGGTTGGAGAGATCGCACTTCCGGCAGAAACTCAGAGTGGGACAGACCGCTACCCGAAAAGAGTTTCGGCCATCTATTGTGACGACACGGCAAGTGTATGGGTTTCATGCAACAAGGTCGTGGCTGAGTACGATAATTCCGGAGACCTGAAAAGTAGCTGGGCTTTTTATCTGAAAGGAGATAAAGGAAGAAATTATAATGCAGAATTATTCGTCAACAGTATATTCCCCGGGAAAGATAACAGCCTGTGGCTTATATGGATATCGCAGGGTATTATAATTAATTTTTTCCCCGGCCGGGAAATATTTACTCTTAACGGCGTTCCCAACTGGATTGATTTCAGCTGTGATCAGGACCTGGAAGGGAACCTGTGGATTGGATCAATTTATTCAGGACTGCATTGCCTGGTATCAGATTCACTGCGTTGCTGGAACCGTAATGTTGAGCATGCCGAGGGGCCGGAAGGATACGACAGAAGCAGGATGGCCGAGGATAATAAAGGCAATCTCTGGCTGGTAAACAGGAAAGGGATGATCCTCAGGATGAGATCACCTTTCTCACGTACTGTGCCCTTTGAGGAGCATGATACTCTTATTCTTCCCTGGAAAGATATCAAACCACTGAGCGTATTCTGTGACAATAAAGGAAAAATTAATTTTGGATGTATAAATAATATCCTGGTAACTTATGATCCTTTAACATGTAAATTCCGGCGCATTAGTCTTCCTGATGAACATTTTTCAGGTTTTGAGATCCTGGCAGCCGACAGCAGGGAAAATTTGTGGCTGGTGAATCCTTATACTGCAGTGTGCCGGCTTGAACCAGGACATGATAATATCGAAAAGGTGATCGATTATACCCTGCTCCCGGGGAATCTGCCCGGGGCAAATCTCTGGGATTTTCTGGTTGATAAAAATGATAATTTATGGTTTTCAACAAATTACGGAATTTACCGGTATAGCAGCCTGACGGGTGAAATACAGGAGATCAGAAGTCCGGATGAGAGCGGTAAAAAATATGCCGACTGGTATCTCAGGATCATTGAAGACAAGGATAATAACATCTGGGCTCTGAACTCGTACAAAGGACTCTTCAGGTACGATCCTGAAAAGGGAATATTTATAGCTCACAGCCGCTTTGATGATTTAAACGGTCTTTATTTTCACAATTTCAACTGTGACGATAAAGGAAGGATCTATCTTTTCCACAATAACACAATGAGGATATTCAAGCCGGGTCAGGAAAAATTCAGGGATCTCAGGTTCACAAGACTTTATAACGATCTGAACAGTCTGAAGCTCTCATCAGGGGAGATGGCGGTTCTTAACGGACAGAATCTCATGATTTTCCCCGAAGAGATCCCGGTTAACAAAAATATTGCACCTGTCTGTCTGACGGAGATTCTGGTCAACAATATAAAATATAACATCCTCTATCCTGAAAGTGAGACTGTAAACGACTTAAGGAATATCGAGCTCGATCACAGGCACAACAACCTCTTCCTGAGATTTACTTCTCTTAATTTCAGGCAGCCAGGGATGAACAGGTTCCGCTATTTTATGGAGGGCATGGACAGGGATACTGTCGAAACGGGATCACCGGAAGCAGAATATGTAAACATGCAGCCCGGCCGGTACCGCTTCTGGTTTACGGGTTCAAATAATGACAACATCTGGAATCCGGAAGGCGGCACCCTCGAAATAAGAATACATCCTCCTTTTTACAGATCAGCATTGGCTTATATCGTATACATCCTTTCTGTAATTACTCTGATAATTATAATTATCAGGATGAGGACCTCAAGACTGATGAGGGAAAAAATGAGACTTGAGGTTGAAGTAAGCCAGAGAACCTCTGAACTCAGGATTAAAAATATTCAGCTTGAGGAAGCCGACAGAATAAAAACCCGGTTCTTTAGTAATATTTCACACGAGATCCGGACACCGCTATCGATGATACTTGGTCCGATCGACAAACTGATCAGGGATTTTGGTGAGGACGACAGGGAAACAAAACTTCTGGAAGTAATGAAGAGAAACAGTCAGAGGCTTCTTCAGATGGTCAATCAGCTTCTGGATTTTTCCAGACTTGACAGCGGCAGGATGAAAATCGTTCTTTCCGAAACAGATGTCCTTAAACATCTCAGGATACTGGTTTTCGAATTCCTCTCCATGGCTGAGACAAAAAATATCAAGTACCTTGTCGAGATACCCACAACAAGCCATACAGCCCTTTCAGATATCGACAAGATCGAGAAAATTACCTCAAACCTGCTCTCAAATGCTTTCAAATTTACAGAAGAAAGAGGTTCTGTAAAATGCAGCGTCAGAATCAGAAAAAGTGACAATGATCAAAATATGGATATTCTTGAAATTGAAGTCAGGGATTCCGGTCGGGGAATCAACCCTGAGGATATAGAAAAGATATTCGACAGGTTTTACAGGGTTGAGGATCAACATTTAAGTGATTGCGGCGGTACAGGAATAGGTTTGTCGCTGACAAAAGAGTTTATTTCCCTGCTTCATGGTACAATAAGTGTGAGAAGCAGCCCAGGCGCCGGTTCCGAATTCATTGTTAACATACCTCTGGGTAAAGACCACCTTTCGGAAGATGAATATATAATAGCCGAACCTGATGAAGAAGAGAGAATAAAACCCCATTTGCTGCATGATATTGTCATGGCAGAAAAGCTGACCGGGAAAGGGGATCAGGAGAAGCTGACCATACTTGTAGTGGAAGATAACAAGGATCTGAGGGAGTTCATCAGCAGCAATATGGAGGAAAATTACAGGATAGTGGAAGCGGAAAACGGAAAGGAGGGGGCAAATCTTGCCCTGACAATCATACCGGATCTTATTATCACCGACCTGATGATGCCCGGGATGGATGGAGTGTCGCTTTGCACTATGTTAAAAAAAGATGAGCGTACAAGTCATATCCCTGTCATCATGCTTACGGCAAAGATAACTGCCGATGATAAAAT
>JAFGXX010000095.1 GCA_016936435.1 Bacteroidales bacterium | reverse complement strand
CTTCTCATTGATACGACCATCGGTACCGGCAGTAACAGCCCTGGAGTGGCTCATGAAAAAGGTATCTATTGCGACCTTCAATACCTTTATAGGCCGGAGGCCTTATTGCCATTCCAATCATCAGTATCCACTGAAACACCTATGCAAAACACATCGTTTTATCTCATTAAGCTAGTAAGGTCGGACGCCTTTAAGTCCAATCCAATCATCGGCATCCACTGAAACACATATGGAAAACACGTCGTTTTATCTCATTAAGCTCATAAGGCCGGAGGCCTTAAAGTCCAATATCCACGGTAACGCCCGTGGGAAAGCTGCCCCTGTGTCTCCTCAACCCCGGAGCGGGTTGAAGAATATGGAGCATTTTACATCCCCCGGATCCTCGTAGAGGATCGAATATCCGGTAAATCGATGGATATTAAACACCTTCAGGGTTTCGGATTTTGTTATGCCTCCTGGCCCTGGCAAGGGCGTGATATTAATAACCCCCCGAAAATCAATTTTTTACCCCATCCCTGCTTTGCTTCGCTGAAGCTAAGCGAAAGCGCAGATGGGAGTTTTTAATTTTAGCTGCTCATTGCATCCGTTAAAACAACGATGGTTGCAGACCATCGAATTATTATCCTTCACTGATCTGATTCTTCGTTTCATGTCTTTTGAAGGATCTTAAGAAATGAACATTGAAAAAAATGAAGTAGCTTTGCACCCAAATTGCATCCCGCAATGAAAAAACTCGACAAGTTCGTCATTAAGTCATTCACAGGGCCGCTGATACTCACATTCTTCATTGTGCTTATCATCCTCCTGCTCCAGTTCCTGTGGATGTATGTCGACGAACTTGCCGGAAAAGGACTCAGCTTTACAATTCTGGCTGAACTTCTTTTTCAGTTTGCACTTTCATTCGTTCCCACGGCGCTGCCTCTTGCCATCCTCCTGGCCTCACTGATGACCTTTGGAAACATGGGAGAGTTCAGCGAACTGACAGCCCTCAAATCATCAGGTATCCCGTTGACAAGGATCATGATGCCCCTTCTCATGATAATCATCTTCCTTGTAGGTGCTTCCTTCTTCTTTTCCGACTACGTACTGCCTTACTCCAACCAGCAGGCAAGGGCTCTTCTGTGGGATATCCGGAAAAAACGCCCCGACATAAACCTCCAGGCCGGAACCTTCAACCACGACATAGAGGGATTCAGCATCAAAGTATCCGACAAGGACCCTAATACAAACCGGCTCGACAGACTTATTATCTATGATCACAGGAACAAGAGGGTCAACCCGCCGGTAACAATTGCCGACTCGGGATATATAAAAATATCAAACGACGAATCGGCCCTAATAATGATCCTTTACAACGGATATTCCTTTACCGAACTGGAGGAAAAAAATGTTATACCGGCAGAGAGGAAATACCCGTCGCGCAGAGACTTCTTCAGGGAACAAACTCTGGTACTGTCACTTTCGGGATTCGACCTCGAAAGAACAAGCCATGAGATGTTCCGGAACACCTCATGGAGCATGAATATGGAACAGCTTTCATATTTCGTCGATTCCCTCACCATTAATTACAAGATCAGACAGGCATCCCAGTTCAGGGAATTCCTGACCCAGAACGTATACATAGAACAGACACGCGAACCCCATTTTGCTATGATGCCCGATACTGTCAGTTCCTCGGCAACGTCAGGCTTATTCAATACAAAGGCTATCTTCGACACCCTTTCCATAGAAGAAAAAAGAAATGCCCTCACACGGTCGGTTGAAGTAATACAGGAAGCCAATACATTTCTTCTGGGAAAAACCGAGACAATGAAAAGCTACATCAGGTCGATAGGAAAATATGAGGTTGACTGGCATAAAAAACTTACCATTCCATTCGCCTGCATGGTGTTTTTCCTCATCGGAGCACCTCTGGGGGCTATAATCCGTAAAGGAGGCCTGGGAACCCCCGCAGTGATCTCCATATTCTTCTTTGTGGTATGGTACGTTATCTCCCTCTCGGGAGAAAAACTGGTGGAAGAAGGCCTTGTCCACAGTATTGCAGGAATGTGGGCTTCATCATTCATACTGCTTCCTGTCGGTATCTTCCTTACCTACAAGGCGTCAAACGATTCGGTTATCCTGAATGTCGACACTTATTTATCATTCTTCAGAAAAATAAAAGACCTTATATACAAAATTATCTTTCAGGGAAAAAGTAAAAATCCCGCCAATAAACCTTTAGAAAATGAACAATTATAAACTTAACACGATAGAAGAAGCCATCGAAGACATCAGAGCAGGGAAGCTTCTTATTGTCGTTGATGATGAAGACCGCGAGAACGAAGGTGATTTTATTTGTGCAGCAGAACTGATAACCCCGGAAATTGTCAATTTCATGGCCACACACGGCAGAGGACTCATCTGTGCAGCATTGCCCGAAAGAAGATGCGAAGAGCTGGATCTCAATCTGATGGTGGGTATAAACACATCTATTCACGAAACACAATTCACTGTATCAGTCGACCTGGTCAGTAAGGAGACCTCCACAGGCGTGTCGGCAAAGGACAGAGCCCTGACCATCAAATCACTCGTAGACCCGAAAACCTTACCTTCCGACCTTGGCCGTCCCGGACATATATTCCCCCTGAAGGCAAAAGAGAAAGGTGTACTTCGCAGAGCCGGACATACTGAAGCTGTTGTCGACCTCACAAAATATGCCGGTCTCAAACCCGGAGGAGCACTGGTCGAAATAATGAACGACGACGGGTCGATGGCCAGGCTGCCAGATCTTATCAAACTAAGAAAAAAATTCGGCGTTAAAATAATTTCCATCCGTGACCTGATCACTTACAAGCTTGAGAGAGAAACCATCATAGAAAAAGGAGAGAAAGTCAAACTGCCCACTGATCATGGAAATTTCGAGTTTATCCCCTTCAGACAGATAAGCAACGGACTTGAACATGCTGCCCTGGTGAAGGGAACATGGACCAAAGATGAACCCGTTCTTGTAAGAGTGCATTCTTCATGCTTCACAGGCGACATCTTCGGGTCGCTGAGATGCGACTGCGGATCCCAGCTCCATAAAGCCATGGAAATGGTCGAACAGGAAGGCAGGGGGGTTGTGATCTACCTCAGCCAGGAAGGACGGGGTATTGGTCTGTTCAACAAGATCAAGGCATACCGACTTCAGGATGAAGGTATGGATACCGTCCAGGCAAACATTAAACTGGGATTCGGGGAAGATGAAAGGGATTATGGCGTCGGGGCAAGCATAATGAGAGCACTGGGACTCGGGAAAGTAAGACTTATCTCAAATAACCCTGTTAAAAGAGCCGGGCTGGAAGGATATGGTATCAAGATAGTGGAAACTATTCCTCTCGTCATAGAACCCAATCCCCACAATAAGTTCTACCTTGAGACCAAAGCACTTAAGATGGGGCATACACTGACATGCTATAAACATATTGTCAGGGAAAAGGAATTTTAGTAGTTTTAAATTGAATTTCCTGTAGCTGTCAATGAAAAATCTCCGTATCATATTCATGGGAACATCCGATTTTGCCGTGGCGACTCTCGGAACACTGCTCATGAACGGGTTTAATGTGACAGCTGTGGTAACAGCGCCCGACAAGCCCGCAGGCAGAGGAAGAAAAATGAAGATCTCGCCTGTTAAAGAGTTTGCAGAGCTAAGCTCCCTGCCGGTATTGCAACCCGAAAATCTTAAAGAACAAACCTTTATCGATAGTCTCAGAGCATATAAGGCCGATATCTTCATTGTGGTTGCTTTCAGAATGCTCCCGGAAGCAGTATGGAAAATGCCTCCTATGGGAACAATCAATCTTCATGCTTCTCTCCTTCCTCACTACCGGGGGGCAGCGCCAATAAACCGGGCTATCATAAACGGCGAGACGATGACCGGTGTAACGACTTTCTTTATTGATGAAAAGATAGACACAGGGAAGATATTGCTCCGTGAGGGTGTTCACATCTTCCAGGGCGAAAATGCCGGTGACCTTCATGACAGGCTCATGAGGCACGGGGCCCGGCTGGTGATAAGGACACTGATAGCACTTACCGAAGACCAGATAGAACCTCAGCCACAATCAGCATTTCTCAAGCCCGGGGAGATCCCAAAAGAAGCTCCGAAAATATTTCCCGAACAGTGTTTCATCAACTGGGAGGAGGAACCAGTTGCAATACATAATTTCATCAGGGGACTGGCTCCTTACCCCTCGGCCAGAACCTTCCTCACATCAGAAAATGAGAAACTACTTTTGAAGCTTTATGAGAGCCACCCTGAAAAGGGTTCTCATGATCATAAGCCCGGTAAGATTATCTCCGACGGCAGAAGCTACTTAAGAGTAGCCTGCAGGAACGGGTTTGTCAACATACTGTCGCTTCAGCTTGAAGGAAAGAAAAAGTTAAATACCCTGGATTTCCTCAGAGGTTTCGATATTACAAAATACAGTATCTCATTCAGTTGACCGGCATGGCCGATCTTAAACGGATCTTCTGCCCCGACGAAGGCTTATCACCCTCCTGCATCCTGTTATATTCACGGAGCTTATATAGCTTCACACCGTAGATCTG
This sequence comes from Bacteroidales bacterium, assembly GCA_016936435.1. GTDB lineage: Bacteria > Bacteroidota > Bacteroidia > Bacteroidales > VadinHA17 > LD21. The sequence goes on along the minus strand of JAFGXX010000095.1, from coordinate 7,468 downwards.
GGAAATAATGTACAGGGTCTCACCTTCCTTTACAGTGTGAACTTCATTACCGGGCCCGGCCCTGTTTCTCTTAGGCTGAAGGTAAAGTATCTGCCCGGGAAAGAGGGTGAAATCACCCTCAAGTTCATTGTAGCGGGCAAGTTCCCATTTCAACAGGCTGAAATCTTCTTCTATCGACTCAGGCGTTTCTCCGTCCTTTACAATGATATATTGTATCCTGTTTCTCTCCATTATCCTTGGCACACGCGACATAACAAAAGTGACATCATCTCCTGCTGCTGTGTCCTTGACAATGTCTGTGACAGTGTCAGTGCCGGCTTCAGCGCCGATCCGCTCATCTTCCTGTTTTACAGGCACTTTTTCTGCCACCGTTGGAGACTTCGAAACAGCTTTCCCGGCTATTTTATATCCTGTGTCAAAATAGTTCAGGTTATACTCCTCTATCTTTCTTATCAGCATATTGGCATAGTCGGGATTCGTGGCATAACCCGCCTTCTTCAGTCCTCTTGCCCACCCTTTATAGTCGGTAACTGAAAGGTCGAAGAGGAATGCATATCGTGAGCGGTTTTTGAGGAACTCCGAATGATCATGGAACGATTCTTCAGGCTTCCTGTATTTCCTGAAACATTCATTTCGTCTGTCGTCGTGGTGCCGTACTACAGGTCCTCTCCAGTCATCATGGCATTTGATGCCGAAATGATTATTGGCTTCCCTGGCTAGCCTGCTTCTCCCGTAATCCGATTCTATCATGCCCTGGGCCAGCGTTATACTGGCAGGAATACCGGTTCGTTTCATTTCACTAACTGCAAGATCGCTGTAGCTCTCAATATATGATGTTCCCGGCTCACCTGCCGAAGGGGTGACAACCGGTCGCGAGCTGCGACAGGAACTGAGATGAAAAATAATTACCAGTGATACTGCTATGTAACCTGCTATCTTCATTATGCGGTCAAAAGTATTAAAAAGGTGCTGCGATGGTAAATTAAAAAGTCAACACAGATAATTGTTTATTAACATTTTTGTGAAGTAAAAAATTACCTTTGTTAACGCTACTGAATCATAACGTTATGATGCACGAAAAGAGTATATCCTTTAAGTGGGAAGAATATGATTCTCCTGATGAACTGGCTCCTGATGACAACAGCCTGCTCGAACAAGCCACCAGGGCAGCAATGAATGCCTATGCACCCTACTCGGGTTTCAGGGTGGGGGCCGCATTAAAACTGGAAAGCGGCATCGTCGTAACCGGAACCAACGTCGAAAATGCAGCTTTCCCGTCAGGTATCTGCGCTGAAAGAAATGCACTTGCAAATGCCTCAGCCAATTATCCGGGCGACAGGCCTGTTGCCCTTGCCATCACAGCCCTTACGAAAGACGGCATAACAGGTGAACCAGTATCTCCCTGTGGTAACTGCCGCCAGGTAATCGCAGAAGAAGAGTACAGGTACGGTAAGAGCATAAGACTCATCCTGGGAGGTAAGAATAACATAAGGATAATAGAAAATGCCGGTGATCTTCTTCCTCTTCAGTTCAACAGTGACAGTCTGAAAATCACTCCTCGCTGATAACAAGCTGGAAACCGGCTCCGTGGATATTCTTAATGTTTATCCGGGGGTCCTCGGAAAGGAATTTTCTCAGCTTGGTGATATAAACGTCCATGCTACGGGCAGTGAAGTAGTCATCGTTACCCCAAATCTTTTTAAGAGCCACCTCTCTGCTTATCAGTGAATTGGCATTCAGAGCCAGCAGTTCCAGAAGCTGGGCTTCCTTGGGTGATAACTTCTTCTCATCATCGCCTGTTGCAAGGGTCCTGAGCTTTGAATTGAATATATACTTTCCTATCTCATAGATATCCCGGGTGCCATCGCGGTAATCACGTCTGGCCAGGATGGCCCTGATCTTTGCAAGAAGGATCTCAGTGTCGAAGGGTTTTGTTATATAATCGTCGCCTCCGGCATCATACCCGGTAAGAACATCTTCCTTCATTTTCCTGGCGGTAAGAAAGATCACGGGAATGAGGTTGTTTATCTGCCTTATCTCTCTGGCAATTGTGAATCCGTCGACATGAGGAAGCATCACATCAAGGATGCAGATGTCGAAGTTTCCTTTCCTGAAATGGTCAACGGCATATTTGCCGTCGTCAACCCAGTCGACAGCAAAGTCGTTGATCTCGAGATAGGACTTGAGAACTGATCCGAAACTCAGATCATCCTCAACGAGAAATATTTTCACTTCCCTTGTGTTCATTTTTCATTTTCACCATTATAAGGCAAATATACATCAAAACGGCTTCCCTTTCCGGGTTCACTGAAAACACTTATAGAACCCCTGTGTGCGTCCACAATGGCCCTCACATAGTTAAGGCCCAGACCGAATCCCTTTACGTCGTGTACATTGCCTGATGATTCGCGGTAAAACCTGTCGAATATCTTTGACTGCACACTCTTTGACATTCCGATGCCCTTGTCAGAAACCGACATGGTGACACCACTGCCGTTGTTTACTGTCGAAATGACAATCTCGGGTGATCCGTGAGAATATTTGATAGCATTGTCGATGAGGTTGTTTACGAGATTATACAGATGCTCTTTGTCACCGTATATTGCCTGCTCGGAAGTATCAAGGTTCAGTGTTATTTTTCCGTTCCTTTGCTTTATTATAATGTCAACCGCATCGACGGCACGCTTTATTGTATTGTGCAGCGACATATCTTCAAACCTGAAGTCAATCTCTTTTTTATCAAGCGAAGCTATCTGCAGAATAGTTTCCACCTTCTTATCCATCCTGCTGTTTTCTTTTTTGATCATGTCGATGAAATGCCTTATACTGGACTCGTTGCCAATAACCTTGGGGTTGGTGATGGTGTCGGCAGCAAGCGATATTGTGGCAATGGGAGTTTTGAACTCGTGAGTCATGTTGTTGATGAAGTCGGACTTCATCTCCGATATCTTCTTCTGCCTGATAATGAAGAAAAGGCTCAGGGCAAATGTTGCAAGAATGATAAGTGAAAAAAGAAGCGATCCACCCAGTATCCAGGCCATTGATCCGAGGACATAGTTGGTACGCCCGGGGAAGATCAGCGAAACAACCAGATCCTGCCTTATGATGTTGTCGGGAAAGAGCTTTACCTTATAGCGGCTTTTCATGAAATCCTGTTTACTGCTCTTTGTAAAATTACCATCGGTAACTTCACCGTTCCTTATTATGGCGAACTCATAAGGTGTCCTGATGGGTGAAAAAAGCAATGACCGGGTAAGTGCAAAGTCGACCTCATCCCTGCTGATATCCATTGTCCTGTCCCACTGATACAGCTCAGCTATCATCCTGTCGCTCATGTTCTTCAATTCGTCAGCCCTCTTCTTCGCCCAGTTGATGAGCTCTTCCTGCTGAATGTATATTCCGTGCGGGACCCTGTTATCCTGTACCTCTTTCTGAAGGTTATTCAGCTCTCCGTTTTGCAATTCAGATCTGAATACGACAGCACCTGTGTCGGTGGTGAATGCCGTATCATGAACAGTCACAACAGGCTCTTCACCCGGCTTTTGTGTAACTGACTGATTTGTTATCCTTACGCTGACACTTCCTCCTGAATTGTCGAGATAACTTCCCATACTGAAATATCCGGATATGTCTGTCTTTTGTTCGTTCCCCGGAAACATGCCCGGGAACATGAAATTGTTGAAGAAGTTTAACTTACGTGATGACTCTATCTCCGATGCTGCTTCACGCAGGCTTGTGATTGCATAATAGTCGAAATTCTCATTTCTTATGCCGATGGCATTTTTTATCCATATTATCTGAACCCAAATGATCCCGATAATGGAGAAGAGCATCATGAAAACAAGCCAGGTAAATTTCTTCCTGTTCATGCGGCAAATTTAAATTATCGTTAATGAAAGTGAATAACATTTAACTTTTCATTAACTCTTATTAACCTGATTTTAACTGCAGCACGACAATCAGAAGCCTAATTTTGACATGAACAAACTAATTATCAAAGCCATGAAAAGAATTTTTACAGCAGCTTTTGTCCTGCTAATTGCAGGCTCTTTGCCTTTTAACCTTGCCCTGGGACAGGAAAAGAAGACAGAAAAAAAGATTAAAGTCGTCGTCACCGACAAGGACGGTGAAAAAGTATTGCTCGACACTGTTTTTACCGGTGAAGACCTGCCCGAAGATATCGAGCTTGAAGACGGCAGAATGGTGCTTATTGCAAAAAACGGCGAGAAGACAGAATGGAGTGTTAAATCCTCATCATCAGAACCTCGTATTATGGTGTTTTCAGGAAGCGATGAGAACGATTCCGTCATCGAAAAGAAGGTGATAATAACTTCTAAATCAGAGGGTGACAAAGAGTGGAAGGAAGAAGACGGGAAAACTCTCCGCATAATGGTAAAGAAGGATAATGAGTCCAGCTCCGATATGAGCAACTATGTCATTGCAAAAGACGGTATTGTGGTGACTGTTGAATGCGAAGATGAAAAGAAAGCACAGGAGTTAATCAGGGAAATCGAAAAGTTACTAGGGAAGAAGTAAGTAAAAGGTTTCTTTTTGTAAAGCTGAAACCTGGTCAGGATGTGTTTCCTCACTGCTTGTCAAAAGCCGGAAATAAATCCCAGATATCGTCTTCAGGGAAAGGGGCTGTGATACTTATCTTCTCTTTTTTTACGGGGTGGATGAACTCTATCTTCCGGGCATGAAGACTAATGCCTCCGTTTTCATTGGATCTCCCGTAGCCATATTTAAGATCTCCCTTTATGGGGCATCCTATCTTTGCCAGCTGAGCTCTGATCTGGTGATGCCGTCCGGTATGAAGCTCCACCTCAATAAAATAATACCGGGCCGACCTGGCGGCAATCCTGTATGTAAGGCTGGCCTTCTTCGATCCCTTGACCTCCTCATCGTAAACATGAGTTTTGTTCAGTTTCTCGTTCTTTTTAATGAAATGCACCAGAGTATCTTCATCCGCGGGGGGTCTTTCCTTCACTATCGCAAGATATGTTTTCTGCACCTCTCCCTTGCTGAACATGTCGTTAAGTCTGGCTAGTGCTTTCGAGGTCCGGGCATAAAGAAGTACGCCGCTAACCGGACGGTCGAGCCTGTGAACAATTCCCAGGAATACATCGCCCGGTTTATTGTATTTTCTGCCAATGTAAGCCTTAATCTCTTTGTCGAGAGAAATATCGCCGCTGCTGTCTCCCTGCGACAGATCGGACGACTTCTTGTTTACCGCTATTAAATGGTTATCCTCATAAAGAATTTCGGATTGCGCCCGCCTGACTGACAATGTCGGGTAGGGATTGTGGATTCCAGATTGCGCAATTTGATTTTTTTTATTCTCTTTTCTGTTCATTTTTTCCTTCTATTCCACAATCCTAAATCCACAATCTACAATCCGAAATCCACAATCCGCAATCCACAATCCACAATCCGCAATCACACTAATATTGTTCTTTTTCGTTTGGAAACTGAAAGGTCCTTACATCATTGATATAATTCTGGACCGCTCCCCTGATCTCTGCATACAGGTTGTGATATCTTCTGAGGAACCTCGGAGAGAATTCCTGGTTGATACCGAGCATATCGTGAAGCACAAGAACCTGTCCGTCAGTTTTCGGACCGGCACCAATTCCTATTACCGGGATCTTTACAGATGCTGTCACTTCCTCGGCCAGCCTGGCAGGTATCTTTTCAAGTACCAGAGCAAAACATCCTGCCTTTTCGAGCAGTTTTGCATCTTCCATCAATTTCCTGGCCTCCTCCTCTTCCCTGGCCCTGACCACATAGGTTCCGAATTTATGGATAGCCTGGGGTGTAAGACCAAGATGTCCCATTACAGGAATGCCCGCCGAAAGGATACGCTCAACGGATTCAATTACCTGTTCACCGCCTTCGAGTTTCACCGCAGCAGCCCCCGTTTCTTTCATGATCCGTATTGATGAAGCCAGGGCTTCCCGTGAGTTGCCCTGATAAGTCCCGAAGGGAAGATCGACAACAATCAGTGCCCTGTCAACCCCCCGTACCACAGAGGCAGCATGGTAGATCATATTGTCGAGAGTAATAGGCAGCGTGGTATCAAAACCAGCCATAACGTTTGAGGCTGAGTCACCTACCAGGATGACGTCTATCCCCGCCTCATCGAGGATACGCGCCATGGAATAATCATAGGCGGTAAGCATTGCTATCTTCTCACCCTTAAGCTTCATCTCATGCATAACATGAGTGGTGATCTTTTTGACAGTTTTATGTATCGACATTATGCTATTATTTATTACAGATGCAAAGTTATTCATTTATCGACAGAAAAAATCTGACGTTTTGTCACATATTTTTAATGGCATAATCATTGCATAAACGGAATAATAAAAATCAGAAATTTTTAAAAACAATATAAAATGGGAAAAATCATAGGAATAGACCTGGGAACCACAAACTCATGTGTTGCAGTAATGGAAGGCAATGAGCCCGTGGTTATCCCTAACAGCGAAGGGAAAAGGACTACCCCGTCAATTGTTGCGTTCGTTGAAAACGGGGAACGTAAGGTAGGCGATCCGGCCAAGCGCCAGGCAATAACAAATGCCAGAAAGACCGTCTATTCAATTAAAAGGTTCATGGGTGAGACCTACGAAAAAGTGGGTACTGAAATAAAGAGAGTAACATACAATGTAGTTAAAGGCGACAATAATACACCAAGGGTAAAGATCGATGACCGGAACTACTCACCTCAGGAAATTTCGGCAATGATACTTCAGAAGATGAAGAAGACTGCCGAGGATTACCTTGGGCAGGAGGTTACAGATGCTGTCATAACCGTACCCGCATATTTCAGCGACTCACAGCGTCAGGCCACGAAGGAAGCCGGAGAAATTGCCGGACTGAATGTAAAAAGGATCATCAATGAACCCACCGCAGCCTCACTGGCATACGGCCTCGACAAAAAATCACAGGATCTTAAGATCGCGGTTTTCGACCTTGGCGGTGGCACCTTCGATATATCCATCCTGGAACTCGGAGATGGCGTATTTGAGGTTAAATCGACAAACGGCGACACTCACCTCGGCGGCGACGATTTCGACCAGATGATCATCGACTGGCTGGCAGAAGAGTTCATTAAAGATGAAGGTGTCGACCTCAGGAAAGACCCCATGGCCATGCAGAGGCTCAAAGAAGCTGCAGAGAAAGCCAAGATCGAACTCTCAAGCACCACATCCACAGAGATAAATCTCCCTTACATAATGCCCGTTGACGGTATTCCCAAACACCTGGTCAAAACTCTTACCAGGGCACAGTTTGAAAAAATATGCGACCCTCTTATCCAGAAATGCCTCGCACCCTGTCAGAAAGCCATAAGCGATTCAGGATTAAAGGTTTCCGACATCGATGAAGTTCTTCTGGTAGGAGGATCGACACGAATACCTGCAATTCAGCAACTCGTTGAAAAATTCTTCGGGAAAGTGCCATCCAAGGG
>JAFGXX010000094.1 GCA_016936435.1 Bacteroidales bacterium | reverse complement strand
TTCACCCATGGCAAAGCTGTTATAGCCTTTGGCATAGTTATTGGCTCCGGCTGCAAACGAATAGGCGCTGTCGGCATAGTTTGTATGACCGATTGCAACTGATCCGATTTTTCTTGCAGTATTGTTGGAACCAAGTGTAAGTCCTCCTTCATTCGAGGTATTTCCGTTTCCGATAGCTACCGAATAGGTGTCGTTGGCTATATTATATTTTGTCACTGTAGTCGGAACGATAGTAAACCTCCTGGTGATGGGATCATACACAAATTTCATATAGGTATAATTATAATATGCACCTATTGACACTGATTTTTCTCCATTGGCTTCAGCATTATAACCCAGTGCTGTTGAATATTGTCCGTTGGTTGTTGACCCGTAGCCAAGGGCAATTGATGAAGCCGCATCGACTCCTGTTGTTGCACCATAGCCTGCAGCGACTGAGCTCAGTCCGTTTGCTACAGCGCTTCTTCCGAAGGCGCTTGAATAATTTCCGACACTTCTAGAATAAGGGCCTATAGCAGTGGAATATGAACCAGATGCAACTGATTTATAGCTTATTGCAGTTGCATACGAATTCGAGGCCTGGCTATAGTATCCGAATGTATTTGAATTGCCTCCCGATGATATTGCACCAATACCCAGGGCTAATCCGCCTTTCCCTGTAGCCTGGGCTCCCATTCCTATGGCGACGGTATAGGAGTTGCTGGCTGTTGTGGGGGTGGCTGTCGGGTTGCCGTCGTCATCGAGTCCAACCGATCCGAAAGCGAAGGAGCGTAAACCTGAGGCCAATGCTCCCGAACCCAGGGCATAGGAGTCGTCGCCCGTTGCAGCAGCAGCGTTACCGAAGGCAAAAGCATTATGACGTGAATTATATATACCTGCAATTGATCTTTTCCCGATGGAGGTAGAATAGTCACCGAATGCAGTGGCTTTATATCCGAATGCCTGGGAATAGTCACCGATAGCTCTCGACTGGTATCCCAGCGCAGTTGAATAATCACCTACACTGTCGACATGGCCTATATGCACATTCCCTGCCAGGAAGGCATTCTTTCTCGGATACCAAAGTATCTGCGGAGATGCTTCTACGGTGTTCACGTCTGTAGCTCCGGTAAGGTTGAAATACATGTCGTTGATACCTTTGTTCACATCATAACCCCCGACTGCAAATCCGCCTTTAACTCCCTTGGCCGCGGGATTTGGATCTATGTAAATCCTCACACTGTCGGGGGTAACCCTCAGATAATCCTGAGGTTCAGCTTTCGTAGCATCAAATCCCCCTACTGCGAATCCTCCTTTAAGGCCTTTGCCCGATCTGGGGACATAAACATTTACTGCATCGGGATATACGGCAAATACGGTCTGACCGTCTTTTCTTTTCACTTCAAACAAAGCTTCCGGATCAAGATCATTATCACTTTTCACCGACAACTTCGTCCCGGATAACAGCCCTGAAGCCGAGTCGGCAACCATGGCATAAGGGACTGAAAGCAATTGGGTTGAACCCATGTTTAACCATGCAGAATTAAAATAGATCTCCGTTTTAAGGAACTTTGGCGTCACCTTCCAGTTTATATCACTGAACTGTAGAACTGTGCTTAACGGCTGCCTTGTACCTGTACCCACAATAATAGTGAAGAGGCCGAAACTATTTGTGTTTACTGAAGGATGAAGCTCCTGCCAGAATAGAGTGCCTCCGTCAGCAAGGGACTGAACGGTGAGCCTTACCTGTAAGGAAGTGCCTGTAATGGGATTTCCGCTACCGTCACGGGCAATAGCCTGATAATTAAATCCATGGGGTATCTGTGCCGTGGCCAGACAGAACACGAACAACATAAGAAAGGAAAAGCAAAATTTCGTTTTCATAGCCGGTTTACAATTAATAAATGACATTTCGGATCAGGTATAAACTATAAAATTACAAAATAGAGGTCAGTATTGAAAGAATATTACACCAACCACTTTCGATTTTTGATAAAAAAGCTCTGTTCCAAAGTAATCTATAACTGATTATTGACAAAATTTTTCGAAATTTGGTTGCAGATACTTGATGGCGAAAAAATCCACGGTAATTTTTACGGAAATGGGAAAAGAGACAGAGCGTAAGTTTCTGGTTAAAGGAGAGTTCAGACACCTGGCTGTACGCAGTTACATGATAATACAGAGATATTTATGTGTTGACGAAACCAGGGCGGTACGGGTAAGGATCTCTGATAATAATGCCCTGATAACAATTAAAGGGGCCCCGGATAAAGGCTCATTCTCCAGGGAGGAGTATGAGATACCCATAAGTGTAAAGGAGGCTGACAGCATAATGAAACTTTGTCTGCCGGGGATAATTGAAAAGACAAGATATGTAATTCCAAACGGGAAGCATTTTTTTGAAGTAGACGTATTTCACGGTTCGAATGAGGGCCTGATCGTTGCTGAGATAGAACTTGAATCGGAAGACGAGCAATTTGAAAAACCGGTATGGCTGGGAAAAGAAGTGACGGGTGATCCCAGGTTTTACAACTCTTCTCTTATACAACAGTCTATTTCTTAAAGACGAAATAAACAGCCAGCACAAGGAATATAAAACCAATAAGATGATTTGTTCTGAAGTGTTCGTCGCGGAATACAATTACAGTAAAGAGGCTGAAAACAAGGATGGATATCACCTCCTGTATTACTTTTAGTTCGACCAGTGAAAAAGGTCCTCCGTTTGCACTGAACCCGATCCTGTTGGCAGGCACCTGCAGTGAATATTCAAAGAGGGCAATTCCCCAGCTGAGAAGTATAACGGCAAGCAGACTTAGATTTTCAAAACGACTAAGAGTTTTAAGTTTAAGATGACCGTACCAGGCTACTGTCATAAAGGTGTTAGACAACACCAGAAGAATGATGGTATAGATACCTTTCATATCCGGAAAAAATTTTATTGAGCAGGACTAATCGCCGTACTTATATGGCTGTAAGAACCTTTGCATAGATCTGTTTAGGGTCGCCGGGTCCGTAAAAATCCTTGAGCGAAGCCTGCAGATCATAGCCGTTACGTACATAGAATGCTTCTGTCGAAGCGTAAAGAGGCCTTCCCGATGTTTCAATCCAGAGAATTTTGCCTCCCCGTTTTTTTACATTCTCCTCCACAGCCTTAAGAAGAGCTGAGCCAAGCTTTTTGTTCCTTGCTTTCATGTGAACAGCTATCCAGTACAGGTCCCATGAATGAGTGGAAAAACTATTCTTACCATAGTTCGCAAAAGCAAGCACTTCTCCTTCATCAACAACCTTCACCCAGAAATAGCCGCTTTTTTCCATGCCCTTGCTGAGTGTTTCATCTGCTATTTCGAGGGCAGTTTCAATTTCAAACTCATAAAAGAAACCTGTCGACCGGAGTATATTTTCTATCTGATCGCGGTCACTTTGTTCAATGCCTTCCAGTATAATTGCCATATATCAACAATTAATATCGTCAAGTATTCTGCTTACAAATGAGGGGTATGATATGCCGGCTTCAGTTACCGCAGCGACAACCCCGCTTCCGGGAGTAAGACAGGGATTTGCATTTACTTCAATAACATAGGGGATATTATTGCTGTCGATTCGCATGTCGACCCTCGCGTAGCCCTTTAGCCCGAAATAATGCCAGCATTTAAGAGCTGTATCTGTTATTCTTTCCATGAGTAGCTTATCGAGCCTGTTGCCGGGGAAATCCCTTACAGTATTGTTATATTCGAAAGATCCTTCTTCCCATTTAGCTTTGAAGTCAACAATTTTAGGCCGTTCATTACCGTAATCGCGGAATAACATCTCTGCCGGCGGCAACACTTCGGGTCCATCCGGACCAGCTAACACTGTTACGTTGAATTCACGTCCGTCGATATAATCCTGAATGAGCCAGTGTGAATCTCGATAACTTCCAAGTTTTTCCTTCATGTCGGGAGTGTAAACAAACACTGACTCAGCAGTAATGCCCAGGGAGCCGTCTTCCCATACCGGTTTGATAATATAACGGTTGCCTTCTGTGAGGTTCTTGCATTGGGAAGGAGGAACCGCACCGGGGTTTTTTATTCCTGCTGCTGAAAGCATCCTGCATGTCAGGGTCTTGCTGGTGGTAATGAAAAGAGCTTCAACGGAACTTCCTGTATAAGGAATTGAATGATGGTTAAGAAGAGCCGGTATGAAGTAGGAAAATTCGCCATTATTATTTATCGATTCCACAAGGTTAAAAATCAGTTCAGGTTTTTCCTCTGCAAGTTCAGGGATCTCACTCATGAAATTAGCAGTGATCCCTCTGCGGCTGGTTTCAATACCAAGTTCCCTCAGGTTTGCTTCTATGAATTCAACCTGATCCATCACATCCAGTTCATCGGCATAAGCATTTTCAGCGGGCTCATTATATATTATCGTGCAATGGTTTATTTTCATATGCTGAGTTTGTTGCGTTTCAGGGAAGCCTTCATTATCATCTCCATCAGCTGCTGATACTCTATATTATACATTTTTGCCAGCATCGGGAGGTCGGAGTGAACCGGATGTAGTCCGGCGAGAGGATTGACTTCAATAAAACAGATACGTCCGTTTTTGTCGGCTTTCAGATCCACACGGCCGGCATCAACAGCTCCCAGGGCTTTCCATGCCTTCAGCGCTACAGAATAACATTCTTCCTCTGCATCTGCGGGCAGCGGAATATATTTGCAGAAATCCCAGTACGCCTCTTTCACTTCCACGGAATAGGGCATATTATCCCTGCATTCAATCTCCATTCCGCCAATGGCAACAGATTCTTCACCTGTACCGGTTATTCCAATAGTGAACTCTCTTCCCGGAAGGTACTCTTCAACAATAGCCGGCTGGTTGAAATCATTTAGTATCCATTCGGCCATTTCTTTAAACTCCTCACTGTTATGGACAAGGCTCTTCTCGTTGATGCCCTTCCCTGTACCTTCCGAAACGGGCTTTATGAACAAAGGGTATTCAAGAGTGCATCTCAAAATATCGCGGGTTTCTGAGATAAGCATACCTGGACTCACAGGCACTCCTGCTGCCGATACTATCAGACGGGTGAGGTATTTATTCAGTGACACACCCAATATCACGGGTCCGCTGAAAACATAAGGGATCTTATACTGATCGAGAATGGCAGGCACCACAGATTCTCTGCCGTCGCCGTAAAGGCCCTCGGCAATATTGAAAACCAGGTCCCATTTTTTCCCTTCTGCCAGGGCTTCAACAAGCTGAAAGCAATTGCCGACCTTCTCTGTTTCAAACCCCATTTTTTGAAGAGCCTCGTCAATGGCATCGATGGTATCCTGCTTGTCGAATTCTGCAGTATCTTCCATGGAATAACCCCGGTCAAGATACCATGACCGCAGGTCGTAAGTCAAACCAACTTTCATTGAAAGACTTATTTTTCAGGATATTCGCACAACATGCCCTTGTAGTTCCGAAGCACTATCTTCTCGCTGTTATGTTCAACAACATAATTGGGGAGAAGAGGAATCTTTCCGCCACCGCCGGGAGCATCAATAACATAAGTTGGTACAGCATACCCGCTTGTATAACCTCTGAGACCTTTTATTATTTCAAGTCCTTTTTTGACAGTGGTCCTGAAATGGGATGAACCAGGTATGAGGTCACACTGATATAAATAGTAGGGTCTGACTCTCATCATCAGAAGCTTATGCATCAGGTCCTTCATCACCTGCACGTTATCGTTTATACCTTTCAGCAGAACCGTCTGGCTGCCTAAGGGAAATCCCCCGTCGGCAAGTTTGTTGCATGCCTGGCTGCATTCTTCGGTTATTTCTGCCGGGTGTGAAAAATGAAGACTGATGAAGAGGGGATGATATTTTCTGAGCATATTCACCAGTTTGTCGGTTATTCTCATTGGCATCACTACAGGCACTCTGGTCCCTATCCTTATAATTTCGACATGAGGAATACTCCTGATCCGTGAAACTATGTATTCAAGGTAATCATCGGAGAGTGTAAGAGGGTCTCCACCGCTGATAAGAACATCCCTGACTTCCTTGTGGGCGGCGATATATTCAAAAGCCCTTTCATAATCGCTTTTGCCCAATTTGTCAAGTTTGCCAACGGAATGAGACCGGGTGCAGTACCTGCAATAGTTTGAACACACCTGCGTAACGGTAAAGAGCACCCTGTCGGGGTACCTGTGAACGATTCCCTTCACCGGAGAAAATGATTTTTCGTGGAGGGGATCTGACTGCTCATTTGTGTGTTGAAGTAACTCCTCCACTACAGGTATTACATTCCTTCGCAGTGGATGAGAGTATGCCGAGTCGTAAATAAGTGATGCAAAATATGGTGTAATCCTCATTGGAAGACGGCCTTTCAGGTTATTTATGGCCATGATCTCCTTTTCGGACAATTTCATGATCTTCTTCAGAGCGTCGATGCTGGTAAAAGCATTACGCATCTGCCATTTCCAATCATTCCAGGATTCATAAGTTGTCAGGGGGAAGTAGCGGTGCATGAATTCCGAACTCCGGTTGCTAACTGACTGATTTGGGATTCCGTTTTGCGAAAAAAACGTGGTCTTCGCGCCAGGCTCTTCTTCTGAAGAGCAACCCACGAGGCGGCTCTCACCGTGGAGGGCCAGAACCTCATTATTGTTAGCGTTCATAGCTTGTGATGATAAAAATCATCGAGTGTTTTTAAAATTGTTCTTTCGTTTTGGTTAATACTATTTTTTAAATAATTGGTGCGAAAATATGTATAATGCAAATACATTGTATCACCTTATACCCGGAAATATCAACATGATCTCTATTTTTTTAACAGTCTTGTTTTCCGTAGCCATCGGAGTACAATGTATATAGCTGATAATATGATAATTATTGTCATCTGTCTTTTCTGTCTGTATTCGTCCCGTCATCAATATTTCTTCTAAAATTGTTTGTCTTTTTTGCTCAGTTAAACCATTTATCCGTTTATAGACATTCATTTTTCAAAAAGGTTCAATTTACAACAATGATGCCGGAACATTATTCTATACCCATTGTCATCTGTAAAAATGAAATACTTTTGTGGTTCGCTCAGGAAAATATGGTTTCTGCAGGATGCCGCTAGACAGTAATAGAATATTGAAAAGTTCAGGAATGAGATCTTTTTTCAGAGATCTCAGGGAAGCTGTCGCCGGTACCGAGCAGGATTTTACCGAAGGAAAGCTGAGCAGGGCAATTTTGCTTCTTTCAATCCCTGCTGTTCTGGAGATGATAATGGAATCTGTCTTCGTAATCATCGATATATGGTTCGTTTCAAAGCTCGGATCCGATGCCGTTGCCACTGTCGGACTTACCGAATCGCTTATCACGATCGTTTATGCAATCTCTCTGGGTTTTGCTACTGCGACAACGTCGATGGTCTCAAGAAGGATTGGTGAGAAAGATCCGGATAAGGCCTCTCATACTGCTTTTCAGGCCATAGTAACAGGTATTATCGTATCAGTACTCATAGCTGTCCCCGGTGCGCTTTTTGCTGACCGGCTCCTCGAGATCATGGGGGCTTCAGATGATATAGTAAAGAGCATGTCGGGTTATACAAGAATCATGCTGGGTGGCAACACGGTGATAATGCTTCTTTTCATCATAAATGCAGTGTTCAGAAGTGCAGGCGATGCCGCTATTGCGATGAGGGTGCTATGGGTAGGAAATATTATCAACATTATACTCGATCCTCTTCTCATCTTCGGTATTGGTCCTTTTCCTGAAATGGGTATTGAAGGTGCTGCCGTCGCAACAACAATGGGTAGGGGTATTGCTGTAATATACCAGTTTTACCTTCTTTTTTTCGGAAGAAAAAGGATCAGGCTGTCGTTACAACATTTCGGTATTAATATCAGGATAATTGCCAGGCTGCTCAGGATTTCGCTTGGAAGCATAGGACAGAATCTGATTGGTACTACCAGCTGGATAGCCCTTGTCAGGATAATTTCTGCTTACGGCAGCGATATAGTGGCAGGTTATACAATAGCCATCAGGATAATAAGCTTCACACTTTTGCCTTCATGGGGGATTAGCAATGCTGCTTCGACTCTCGTAGGTCAGAATCTGGGTGCCGGCAAGCCCGAAAGAGCGGAACGTTCCGTGATGATAACCGGTGTGGTGAATATGATCCTCCTTGGTACCGTTGGCCTTGTTTATATCCTGTTCCCTGAACCATTCATAAGGCTTTTTATATCAGACATCAATGTTGTGGCACCGGGAGTCGACTGTCTTAAAATCGTCAGCGTGGGATTCATTGCCTACGGACTGGGAATGGTAATAGTTAACTCTTTCAACGGAGCAGGAGATACCACAACTCCGCTCAAGATAAACATTTTTGCCTTCTGGCTGATCGAGATACCTCTCGCATGGTTACTGGCCATGGAAGCCGGCATGAATGAAAACGGGGTATTCTGGGCGATCGTCATAGCTGAATCTATTATGACATTAACGGCATTCCTGGTATTCAGAAGGGGAAAATGGAAACTGAAGGAGGTGTAACAGATGTTGCAGGTTGCAAGGTGCAGGTTGCTAGTTGCTAGTTGCTAGTTGCTAGTTGCTAGTTGCTAGTTGCTAGTTGCTAGTTGC